>JACQEN010000345.1 GCA_016200585.1 Deltaproteobacteria bacterium | reverse complement strand
TTTCGACAGCGAAGACGACGCGGTGCAAATGGCCAACGACGGCGACTACGGTTTGGCCGCCGGTCTGTGGACCCGCGACATCAGCCGCGCCCACCGTGTCGCACAGCAACTCGACGCCGGCATGGTCTTCATCAATCGCTACGGCTGCTACGACTTTTCCAGCCCGTTCGGCGGCTGGAAGCACAGCGGCTGGGGCAAGGAAATGGGCCTGCACTCGCTCCACGAGTACACACGGCTGAAGTCGGTGTGGGTGGCTCTGTAGAGCGTCGCTCGGGACTCGTGGCTCGTGGAAGCGGGTCGCCGCCGGCATCGCCGCTGCTGCGTTCCTGATTTCTGGTCCCCGGTTGCTGCACTTCTTCTTTGTGGTGCCGAGGTGGGCGCGTTGACTTTGCCACCGTGGCACGCTGAATAGAGCCCATGGACGCAAACGCAAAGAAGACAGCCCTTCGTATGATTCCCTATGGTCTCTATGTCCTGGCCGCCGAAACCGGCGATGGACAAGTCACCGCCGCAACCGTGAACTGGGTCACGCAAGCCTCCTTCGAACCGCCGTTGGTGGCTGTCGGTGTGAAAAAGGATTCCGCCGGCCACGGCATCATCAAAGCCGCCGGCAACTTCGCGCTCAGCGTGCTTGGCAAAAGCCAGGGTCAAGAAGCGTACGCCTTCTTCAAACCCGCGGCGCGCGACGGCAGCCGCATCGGCGGACACGAGTTCCGCAAGGGTTCGACCGGCGCCCCAATCCTGGCCAGCGCCCCGGCGGCGGTGGAGTGCAAGTTGGTCAACACCGTCGAGATCGGCGACCACTCGATCTTCATCGGCCAGGTGGTCGACGCCAACGTGCAAGCGGAGATCAGCGGCCGCGCCGACGACGCAACCCTGCTGCTCAAGGATCTGGGCGAAAAAGTCTTCTACGGCGGATAACCAATTCCCTTCGTCGGGCGGCTCGCGAGCCGGCCCTACAAACCGCGCCGCGACAAAGAGGTGTACATGTTGAAGATCCCCGGCAAGGGTCGATCGAAGGACGAAGTGTTCGAGCGTCTCGAGGCATTTCGCAAAGACGACGTCGACTGGCGCAGTGGCCGCACTTGGGCCTATGTCTATGACCCCGGGCCGCAGGCCGAGGAGGTCATCAAGCGCGCCTACATGATGTACCTCTCTGAAAACGGGCTCGACCCGACGGCGTTTCCAAGCACCTTGCGCTTGGAGACCGAGCTCGTGGCGATGGCGGCCTCCCACCTGAAGGGCGACGACGAAGTCGTCGGTAACTTCACCAGCGGCGGCACCGAGAGCATCATCCTGGCGGTCAAGACGGCGCGCGACTACGCGCGGGCGCGCAAGCCGCACATCAAGGAGCCGGAGATCGTCCTGCCGGTCACCGCGCACGCCGCCTTTCAAAAGGCCGCGCACTATCTGTGCATCAAACCGGTCCTGGTGCCGGTTGATCCGCAGACCTTCAAAGCCGACCCGAACGAGATTCGCAAAGCAATCACGCCGAACGCCATCCAGCTCGTCGGCTCGGCGATCTCCTATGCGCACGGTGTCATCGACCCGATTCGCGAGATCGGTCAGATCGCCCTCGAACACGATCTGCTCTTGCACGTCGACGCCTGCGTCGGCGGGTTCCTGTTGCCGTATTTCCGCCGCCTCGGCGCGCCGGTGCCGGATTTCGAATTCAACGTTCCGGGCGTGACCTCGATGTCGATGGATTTCCACAAATACGCCTTCGCCGCCAAAGGCGCTTCCGTCGTCCTGCATCGCAACAAAGACCTGCGCCAGTACCAGTTGTTCACCTGCGCCACGTGGACCGGCTACACGATGATCAATGCAACGATTCAAAGCTCGAAGTCGGCCGGCCCGATGGCCGCCGCCTGGGCGGTGCTCAACTTCATCGGCGACGACGGCTACCTCGAAATTGCTCGCCAGGTGCTCGACGCAACGCAGCGCATCGCCGACGGCATCGAACACATCGACGGCCTGCGCCTGCTCGGCCGCCCCGCCATGAACCTCGTCGCCTTCACGTCCGACACCATCAACGTCTTCCACATCATCGATGAGATGAAAACCCGCAGCTGGTACGTGCAACCGCAGCTCAGCTTCGGCGGCTCGAAGGAAAACATCCACCTGTCGATCAACCCTGCCAGCGTCAAATGGGTCGACGCCATGCTCGCCGACCTGCGCCAGTGCGTCGAGCTCGCCAAGGGTTTGTCGACTGCAGGCGGTGATGACGCCATGCAGCAGATGTTGCAGCAGCTCGACCCGACAACCCTGACCGAAGAAACGCTCGGGCAGATGCTCGCCATGGCCGGCATTCAAGGAACCGGCTTGCCGCAACGCATGGCCGCGATCAGCGGCTTGCTCAACACACTGCCGCCGGCGGTCGCCGAAAAGCTGCTGACGGTCTACTTCAACGACCTGTTCCGCTACTCCAAGCCGAGCTAACCCCGATGAACCCATGACTCGTCTTCTCGTTTGGATCGCCGCGCTCCTCTTGTCGTTGGCCGCCGTGGCCGGCGTGAAGACTCTGCTCTTCCGTTCGCGTCAGGTTGAAGTGCCCGCCGCCAAGCTGGTGGCGGTCGACGCTACCGCCGTAGCCGAACGTTTCGCGGCGGCGCTGCGTTTTCGCACGATCTCCAATCAGGATAGCTCGCTCTCGGACGTCGGGCAGTTTCGAGCCCTGCACGACTATCTGATCGAAAAGTTTCCGCTCGTGCACTCAAATTTGAAGCGCCAGATCGTCAACGACCTGTCGTTGCTCTACACCTGGCCGGGCCGCGACGCGGCACGCAAACCGATCCTGTTGCTGTCGCACATCGACGTCGTTCCGGTCGAACCAGGCACGGAAGGAAAATGGGAGCATCCGCCGTTCGATGGCATCATTGCCGATGGCTTCGTCTGGGGCCGCGGCGCTCTCGATGACAAGTTCGGCGTGCTGTCGATGCTGGAGGCGATCGAGTCGCTGCTGCACGCCGGATTCCAACCGGCGGCAACGGTCTACCTCGCCTTCGGACACGACGAAGAGCTCGGCGGCCCGAACGGTGCCACGAAAATCGCCGCTCTGCTGACAGAGCGCGGCGTCCACCCGGATTTCGTCCTCGACGAAGGCGGCTCGCTGATTCAAGGAGCGGTCCCCGGCCTGACGCCGCCGGCCGCCCTCATCGGTGTTGCCGAGAAGGGCAGCGTCAGTGTCGAGCTGACAGCGCACGTCGAAGGCGGACACTCCTCGTCGCCGCCACAGCACACCGCCATCGGTGTGCTGAGCACGGCGGTCCACGAGCTCGAGCGCCACCCGATGCCAGGAGGAATCAAGGGCACGTTGCGCTTGCTACTCGATCGCGTCGGTCCCGAGATGTCGTTTCCCTATCGCCTGGCCATGGCCAACTTGTGGCTGACCGCGCCGCTGCTCGATCGCGTTCTGAGCCGCGAGGCCGCCGGCAATGCCAGCCTGCGAACAACCACCGCCGCCACGATGATCAGCGGCGGCGTGAAGGAAAATGTCCTACCCTCGTCGGCGCGCGCCGTCGTCAACTTTCGCATCCTGCCGGGCGACACGATCGACGGCGTCGTCGAGCACGTGCGTCAAGTCGTCAGCGACCCGCGCGTCGAGGTTCGGACTCTCGAAGGGGCACGCGAAGCAACCGGGCAATCGCCGGTTGATACACCCAGCTTTGCGCAGCTCGAACGAATTATCCGCGGCGTCTACCCCGGCACCGTCGTCGCTCCGTTCCTGACAATCGGCGGAACCGATTCGCGCCACTACAGCGGCATCTGCCCGAATGTGTATCGCTTCACACCCATCGTCGGCGAGCGCAGCGATCTCGCGAGATTGCATGGAACCAATGAGCGGACGTCGGTCGCGCACTACGTTCAAGCGATCCAGTTCTTCGTCGAGCTTCTCAAGAACCTTTGAGCGGTCGCGGAGAGAAACGATCCGAGCGCCGGCACAACCGCCGATCAATCGTTTTCACACCGGCTCACTGCCGAGTGAAGCGCCGCCGGAACAGGGCAAAGGAGCTGGTATAACCGTGCAGGAACGTGCTGCCGTGGACCTGCCCGATCTCGCCGTTACAAAAGAAGCCGGTCAACGGCACGTCGCCGATGATGCGGCGAAACTCTCGGCTGTCGTGATCCGGCTCACCGTACAGATGAACGCCACGGCCAAGGCAGGAGAACAGCAACGCGCCTGACGGCGGTGTCGGCGCATGGTAGCCCTGGAGCATCATCTCGAGGTCGCCGGCCGAGGTGCGAGCGTCGCGCAGGTGGAACTGGACGACAGCCCCCTCGTGCAACACCGTACCGACGGCAATCGCACCGCGCTCGCCGTCGATCCCCATAAGATTGCGGATCAGGAAGTCGCCGTGACGGTACTCTTGCTGGTCGCGCATGACAACGCCGACAAACAACGAGTGATTCGCCAATTCTTGATCGGCACGGGTCAAGGACGCGTAGAGCTGCTTCACGGCTTCGAGTGCCGGCCGGCCATCGAGCTCCCAAATGACGTTGTCGTGACAGCCGGTCGCAAACATCGGCTGCCCGATCGGACGGCAACCCTGCGCTACGATCGTATCGACGGCAATGTCCCCTGCCAGAGCCAGACCGACCGCCCCGGCCCGAAACATCTGACCACCGAGAAAAAGCGCGTTGTCGCCCGCTTGCCGTGCACCGCTGGCGATTCCACCGAAAATGGTACTGCCGGGATATTGATGGTCGAGCACGCCGAGCAGCGATTGCGTGTCGAAGCTGAACGGTTCGGGCAGAAGCAGGAAATTCGGTCGCGCCGAAGGTGCAACCCCCAGCTGCTTCGTCCAGGCATCGCTGTCGTCGACGCCGGGCAACTCCGCATTCGAAGCAAAGTAAAACGGATGGACCTCGACACCTGGGAGGGAAGCGAGTGCAAGCGCCAGTCCGGGAGTGTCCTCGATTTCGCGACCGGCTCCGAGGATACTACCGCCCGAGCAACCGATCATCAGCGCCGACGGGAAATGCGTCGCACACATTTCACCGACGCGGGGAAACTCAGCGGCGTGGTGGTGCGAAACGAAGAGTACCGCCAAGCTCGGTTCCGCCGCGCCCAGCGCGACTTTCGCCTCGTCGGCGGCTTCGGCAATCGCCGTTGCTAGGTTCGCAGCGGTGGATATGCTCGACACCCACTTCACGCCGGTCGCCGCCTCCTACCAGCAAGCCAGGGTGAGGCCGCCACTCTCTTGATGGCATTTCTGCAGAACGCGCACGTCGCCGCCATTTCGTTCATAGGTAGCCAGCGGATCCTCGACGGTCGCCGCCTCACTGTCGTCTTGCTTGAAGACGAACTTGGTGACGATGACGATGATTCCGATGTACGCCGCAAACCCGACCAATCCGATGATGATGTCGCGGGTCGTATCCGCACGAACCGGACGCGGTTTTGCGATCCCCACACCAAAAACAGTCACGATGACCAACAGGGCGACCAGTCGCTTGAGCTTCCGCTGCATGAACCCTCCTTCGTTGCAGTGCGGGGAGGTTTACCCGAATCGTGATCCAATCGCCACGGTTGTTTCCGGTGGGGGCGCGAGCAGCGGGCGGGGCGCTGACGGCGCCGGCTGCTCCGTAGGCGCATGCCGGTGGCATGACCGCCGATCTTCCAGCTCATGGATTCGCGCCGCACTGGCCCAAGGCAGCGAACCATCGCATAATCGCCCGACATGCCCGAGCTCCCGGACATCCTCATCTATCTCGAAGGGCTGCAGCCGCGAATCGTCGGACAGACGCTCAAACGCGTGCGCCTGCTCAGCCCGTTCGTGTTGCGCTCCGTCGACCCACCCATCAGCGCCAGCGAAGGCAAGACCGTTCGCGCCCTGCACCGCCTCGGCAAGCGCATCGTTTTCAGCCTCGACGACGACCTCTATCTCGTCCTCCACTTGATGATCGCCGGGCGTCTGCGCTGGGGAAAACGCGGTGCACGACCACCCGGCAAGATCGGTCTCGCGGCATTCGACTTCCCGGCCGGGACATTGCTGTTCACCGAAGCCAGCCCGAAGAAGCGCGCTTCCCTCAATCTCGTGCGCGGAGCCGACGCCTTGGCCGAGCACAACCCGGGAGGAATCGAAGTGCTCGAAGCCAGCGCCGGCCAGTTCCGTGCCGCGCTGCAGCGTGAAAACCACACCCTCAAACGCACGTTGACCGACCCGCGCGTCTTCAGCGGCATCGGCAACGCCTACTCCGACGAGATCCTGCACGCCGCCCGCCTGTCGCCGGTGAAGTTGACGAGCAAGCTGACCGACGACGAAGTGCGACGACTGCATGAGGCGACACAGGTTGTCCTGCAACGCTGGATCGAAAATCTACGCGAACAGTTCGCCGATCATTTCCCCGGCGCCGGCGAGATCACGGCCTTCCGTCCCGGCTTCGCCGTCCATGGCAAGTACCGCCAGCCGTGCCCGGACTGCGGTAAGCCGGTGCAACGCATCCGCTACGCCGAAAACGAAACCAACTATTGTGCCGAATGCCAGACCGGCGGCGTGCTGCTCGCCGATCGCTCGCTATCGCGCTTGCTGAAAAGCGACTGGCCACGCTCGTTGGACGAGATGGATCTGCAGCTCGAAAGCGCAAGGTCGAAACTGAAGCGCTGAGCCACAGCCTGGAAGGTGCCACTACACATCACGCGCCAGGCGAATCCCGCTGAACTGCCAGCGCGCCGCCGCCGGAAAGAAGTTCCGGTAGCTGGCACGGATGTGCGAAGACGGCGTCGCACACGAGCCACCGCGGAGAACGAACTGGTTGCACATGAACTTGCCGTTGTACTCGCCGAGCGCTCCGGCAGTCGGGCGAAATCCGGGATAGGCGGTGTACGGACTTTCGCTCCACTCCCAAACGTCGCCGAACATCTGCTGCGCCGTCGATGCCACAGCAGCGCTCGCGGCGCGCGGATGAAACCATCCCGACTCGACGAAATTCCCAGTCGCTTCGAGTTGTGAGGCGGCGATCTCCCATTCACCCTCGCGCGGCAGCCGCGCCCCGGCCCAACGCGCGTAGGCGTCGGCTTCGAAGTAGCTGACGTGGCACAGCGGTTCGCTCGGATTCAGCCTGCGCATTCCTGCCAAGGTAAAGATCCACCACTCGCCGCCGCTCTTCTCCCAGTACAACGGCGCTTGCCACCCTTGCGAGCAGACGCTGTTCCACCCCTCGGACAGCCAGAGCTCCGGGCGCCTGTAGCCATCGTCGTCGATGAACGCCTGCATCTCGCCATGGGTCACCGGGCGCGTCGCCAGACCGAACGGCTCACAGTAGATGCGGTGGCGCGGCGTCTCATTGTCGAAGGCAAAGCCGTCGGCGGCGTGGCCGATCTCGTACACGCCGCCGCCGATCTCACACCACTGCTGCGGTGCGACCGGCGAAGATGGTGGAGCGGCCAGCACGCGGTAGGCCGGGCGCAACGGGTTGCACGACAGCAAGTGTTTGAGGTCGGTGAGGATCAACTCCTGATGCTGCTGCTCATGGTGCACGCCGAGCTCCACAACCGCCAGGCTGTCGCTCGACAGCGCCTTGTGTTCGATCAGATTTTCGATTTCCTCGTCGACAACACGGCGGTAGCGGTAGACATCCTCGACCGTCGGGCGCGTCAGCAGGCCGCGTTGCGGGCGCGGGAACGGCTCTCCGATGCTGTTGTAGTAGGAGTTGAAGAGCATCTCGAACAGCGGGTGGAACGGCCGGTACCCTTCACGCGGCTTGAGAACGAAGGTTTCGAAGAACCATGTCGTGTGCGCCAGGTGCCACTTGGTGGGGCTCGCATCGGCCATCGATTGCACGCCGTAGTCTTCCGTCGCCAACGGCGCGCACAGCTGCTCCGTTGCCTGGCGTACTTCACAGTAGCGGTCACGCGTCACGCCGCACCTCCGTCAGAATTCGCCCCGCGCTTGAGCCTCGGGCGAGCAGCGTTCATGGACAGTTCGTAGAGCAGTCCGCGCTCAGACCCTGGTGATGATGTTCTCGGCAAACTTCTCGAGCCCGCTGGTGATGGCCTCCTGATCGAAGCCCGGTGGCGCGATGATCAACCGCGAAACGCCGAGATCGCGATAACGCTTCACCGTATCGACGTCCTTGACCAGCGTGCCGGTGGTGATCTCGATCTCCGCCGCGTCGCGTCCGATCTTCCCGCACTCGTCGCGCAGCACGCCGAGCAGCTTTTGCAACGCCACCGGCTCCCCGCGCGCCGGAAAAAATCCATCGCCCAGCCGCGCCGCGCGTTTGGCGGCAGCTTCCGAATGTCCACCGACCAGGATGGGCACCCCGGGTCGCTGCACTGGCTTGGGATTCGACTCAACCGCCTCCCAGGCGAAAAACTTTCCAGCAAAAGGTTCGGCGTTTTCCTTCCACAAGGAACGAATGGCACGGATCGCCTCATTGGTGCGCGCGCCGCGTTCGTTGAACGGAATGCCGAGGGTGCTGAACTCCTCTTGCAGCCAACCGCTGCCGACGCCGAGCAGGGCGCGGCCGTTGGACAGCATGTCGAGCGTCGCCATCTCCTTGGCGACGTACACCGGATGGCGTTGCGGCAAGATGATCACGCCGGTGCCCAAGCGCAGCTTCTGGGTGACGGCAGCAGCGAAGGCCAACGGAATGATCGGATCGGGAATCGGAATGTTGTCGGGACCGGGCATCTTGCCGGTTTCGCTGTACGGATACTTCGACTTGTAGTCGACCGGTACGACGACGTGCTCGACACTCCAAATCGATTCGATGCCGACACGCTCAGCGGTTTGCGCCAGATGTCGGAGATTGTCAGGCCAGGCAAACGGCCCGGCGTTGGCGAACATGAGACCGAATTTCATGGATGGATTCCTCCCCGGATCAAGAATTGCATACGAGTCCAGGAGTCGAAAAGGTCAAAGAGTCGACGCGTGCAACTATCGTTTCGGCGTTGATCGTTCAACGTTTCGACTCTTCGACCTCTCAACTCTTCGACCTTTTGACTGCGTGACTTTTCAACTCCCCGACGTCCGACGGTCACGCCTTGGCACTCGGACGTGACGACACCGCTGCATGCCAGCGCGTCAGGTTCTTCTGCTCGGCTTGAATGCGGATGTCGCTCACCTTGCCGAAGTCGATGCCGCACAGTGCGGTGATGTCGGCGATGCTGAAGCGCGACCCGGCGATAAACTCGCGGTCGGCGAGCAGACCGTCCAACCAGGCCAGACGGTCGACCGCCCATTTCCGATTCACCTCGCCCCATTCCGGCACTTGCGGAATACGTCCCTTGAAAAACGGATGGCAGTTGCGAAACACTTGCGTGATCGGAATGAACACTTCGAGCTCCATGCGGCGCTGCCACATTTCCACCAGGGCCCTGTCCTTAGCGTCGACTCCCATCAACGGCGGGTTAGGATGCGTCTCCTCAAAGTAACGGCAGATGGCAACGCTCTCGGCGATCATCGTACCGTCGTCGAGCTCGAGGAGCGGCAGTGTGCCCATTGGATTCTTGGAGCGGAACTCTGGCGAGCGGTTCTGGCCGCTGACGATGTCGACTTGCTCATAGGGCACGACGATGCCCTTCTCGGCTAGAAAAATGCGGACCCGGCGCGGATTCGGTGCGGTCTTGCTATCATAGATCTTCATGGTGCCTCTCCTTCGGTGCAAACGGATGCCCCGCCTTACCACGATGTCGGTCGTAACGGGACAAGGGTCGGCAACCTCGCAGCGATTCGCTTAGAATGAACCACATGGCGAAGTGGTCACCCAACAAAAGTGTCGCAGTGTCGTACGACGCGTCACGCAGAGATGTCACCCCCGGCGGCGCAAAAAGGCGCCTTGTCACAGCGGTGCGACAGGTGTCGTTCTTGCAAGCCAATCAGCGACGGATGATGGCTACACATGCTTAAGCAGCACCGGCTTCTTTTCTTTGTATGTCTGTTCGGCTTCAGCGGCACCGCCTTGGCCTTCAACACGCAGAATCCGCGCTGGGAGGCGCCGCAGCACGAGATGCACAAACAGCACAAGCCATACCGGCCGTTGCACGCGCCGCCCGAGAGTTTGCCGCCGCGCCCGAATGCCGGCCGCCATGCCAGCGGCGTCCTCGCGCCGCGCGCCCTCGCCAGCGTTGCCACGATCATCGTCGTCGGCGTGCTGGCCGAATGGGTCGCCTGGACGACCGGTCTATCTTCGACGCTGCTCTTGTTCGCCGCCGGACTGCTTGCCGGTCCGGCCCTGGGATGGCTGCTGCCGGATCGTCTCTTCGGCAATTTGCTGGTACCGGCAATCGCCCTGGGAACAGCGGTCCTGCTGTTTCGCGCCGGATTGAGCCTGCAATTGCGGTCGCTGCGTTTACCGGGCCCGTTCTTGAGTCCAACACTCCTCGCCGTTTGGGCACTCGCTGCCGGACTGGCGGCGCTGATCCTTCGCGACAGTGCGCCGACGGCCCTGACGCTGGCTGCCATCGTGGTGATGACTCTACCTCCGGTCCTTTTTTCGCTCCGGCAGGATCCCGACGACGGGACGAAGCATTCGGGCTACGATGCGCCGGCACTGGAATGCGCCGGCGCGTTCTTGGCCATCGTGGTTTTCGAAGCGGTCCTTGGCGGCGGTGGCCGCGCCGCGGCAGCGCCGGCGCTGCGAGGAATGGGAAGCGGCCTTCTCGCCGGCTGTCTGGGCGGTTGGCTCGCGGCGCGGTTGACCTCACAGCTGCTGCAGTCACCGGCGGTACCTGCCAACTTTCAGGCCCCGCTGACGTACGCTGTGTTGATCGCCGCCTTCACTCTGGCGAGCTTTGCCGCCGAAGAAAGCGGACTGCTCACCGCCGTCGTCATGGGCGGCTGCCTGGCGCGCAACGAAAGAAACGACATCACCAACCTCCGCCGTTCTGTGTCGGGAACGAGCCTGCTGCTGGCGCCGGTGCTACTGCTCGTCGTCGCCGCGCGCTTGCATGGCAGCGATATCATGCTCGCAGGGATACCGGCTCTGCTGTTTGCCGCGGCCGTAGGCGGTCTGCTTCGACCCGCCGGTGTGCTGCTGTCGACCGCGACCTTGCAGTTGTCGTGGCGCGACCGAGGGTGGCTGACGGTGATGTCGCCGAACGGCGTCGCAGCGGCGGCGTTGGCAACGATCTTGGGTCTTCGCCTGTGGGAGATCGGTTATGGCGACGCGGCAGCAATGCCGGTCGCCGTCATTCTCGTTCTCGTGTTGGCGCACTCGGTCGCAGCGGTCGCTGCACTGCTGACGCGCGAGCGTGAGACTGCAACGGCAACCGCCGCGACATCGAGCTCCGACACGGCACGAACTTGAAGCGGTCGTCTGAAGCCGATCAAGACGACAGAGAACAGAGAACGGCTTTGCCCGCCAGTTCGGTCCGTGCGGGCTTGGCGCCGCAAACCCGACGATGAATCGTCGGGCTGAAAACAGGCACCCCGTGAACGGGGTTGCGAGTTCCGATGCTTGCGCCCGCTTCGAGCGGGCGCCTGATTTCAGCCGGGGCATTCATGCCCGGGTCCAAAGCACGCGTTTGGTCATTGGCCTGCAAAGCCACAGAGAACAGACAACAGACTAAGTCGCGGCGGGCTACTCGAACTTGCCGTGGCGTCCCGCCCCGGCGGCAAAGCGCTCTGCGCCGGCTCTCGTCTCGCCGCTTTGCACGACCTCGATGCCATGCTGAAACTCGTTGGCGATCGCATCCGGCAGGGACAGACCGGCTTGCTGATACGCCGACATCCGGTCAGCCCGCATGCAGACCTGCGGGAAAGCTGCGATCTCGCGCGCCAAGGCTTCCGCTACGCTCCGGCTCTGGCCATCTTCGGCAAGACGATTTGCCAAGCCCATCTGGAGTGCCTCTTCGCTGCCAACCGGACGGCCGGTCAGAATGAGATCGAGCGCGCGGCTCAAGCCGATGAGCCGCGGCAGACGCACGGTTCCACCGTCGATGAGCGGCACACCCCAGCGGCGGCAAAACACGCCGCAGTGTGCCGAGCGCTCCATCACGCGCAGATCGCACCACAACGCCAATTCGAGACCGCCGGCGACGGCGTATCCGGCAACGGCAGCGATCACCGGTTTGGAGAGCAGCATACGCGATGGACCCATCGGCCCGTCGCCATCCGGGCGAACAACGTTGCCTTGCCCCGTGGCAACCGCCTTCAAATCGGCACCGGCGCAGAAGTTGCCGAAGTCCCCCCACAACACCGCGACGCGCGCCTCCGGATCGGCATCAAAGGCGCGGAAGGCGTCGGCCAAGGCTGCTGCCGTATCGCGATCGACGGCATTGCGGCGCTGCGGACGCGCCAAGATCACCGTCGTGATCGAACCGTCGCGCTCTACTCGAACCGGTGCGTTGCTCATTACGGGCCTCCCCTCCGAACTGGATGCATCCGCCTTACCACGCCGTAGCGCTCAGGCAACGCACACTGGGTCGCGGGATGCCGCGGGAGCTACCACTTCTTGAGCTCGGGCAGTACCTCGGCGGCGAACAGGCGCATGCTGCGCTCGGCTTCTTCGATTGGCATACCGGCGTAGCTGAACACACCGATGTAACTGTTGCAGTTGACCTGGCCGCGAATGGTCTGAATCTTTTCGAGACACTGCTCGGGAGTGCCCCAGATTTGCAAATTGAGAAAAAAGTCGGTGACGCCGGAGGCGCCGTACTTACCGATCATCTCCTGCATCTTGCCGTAGTACTCGTAGCCTTTGGTGCGCATCAAGTGCTCGTCCTGGAACTCGTAGTGCTTGATGACGCTGTGCCAGTAGCCGCCGATGTAACGCTCGGCCATCTCTCGCGCCCGCCCGGCATCGCGGTCGCAGAAGGTCCACCCCGCGGCAATCGTCGGCGGCGCTTCCCCGTCGTTCACCTCGCGGTAGATGGTGCGATACTCGCTGAGCTCGGCGGCAACGATTTCCCACGGCTTCTGCGGAATGATCAAGATGCCGACACCGAGCTCGGCCATGATCCGTACCGACTCGGGAGACACGGCAGCGGCGTAGGTACGGCCTTTGAAGGTCTTGAACGGCGCGGGACGCAAGTCGCGGCGTGGTTGCTTGATGAACTCGCCATCGTATTCGCAGTACCCTTGCTCGAGGCCGCGCAGGATCATCTCCGCCGATTCGACGAAACGGCGGCGCGATTCTTCCATCGGCACGCGGAAGCCGTCGAACT
Organism: Deltaproteobacteria bacterium; assembly: GCA_016200585.1. Taxonomy (GTDB): domain Bacteria; phylum Desulfobacterota; class Binatia; order HRBIN30; family HRBIN30; genus JACQEN01. The sequence continues at coordinate 1,064 of JACQEN010000345.1, read as the reverse complement.
CGACGCGGCCGAGACCACGTCCCAAACCGAGCACCATCCGACCGTTCGAAATGTTGTCGAGCATCGATACCTGCTCGGCGACACGCAGCGCGTCGTGCCACGGCAGCACCACGACCATCGAGCCGAGCTGCAAACGCTGGCTGCGCCCGGCCATGTAGGTGAGGAACTGCAAGACGTCGGGACACATCGTGTAGTCGGTGAAGTGGTGCTCAACGCTCCAGATCTAATCGAAGCCCAGCGGCTCGGCAAGACCGGCGAGGTGAAGATCGTCGCGGTAGACGTCGAGGTCCGGGCGTTGGCGATCGGGGTTTTGGAAGATTACCGAAGTACCGACATGCATTGGATTCTCCTGTGGACCAAGACCCATCGAAGAAATTTCACCGCCGAGTCGCCGAGACGCGCAGGGATGAGAACCGACAAGTGCCGAAAGGCGGCCTCATGTGGCCAACTCCGCACCTCTGCGGCTTTGCGGTGAAGAAATCCTCATTTTCATCGCCAGCGCGCGCCGCCGAGGCGCACGAGCTCGCTGTGGATGTCGTGCATCGTTTGCTCGATTTGCGGTCGCAGATCGAGATCGCGCCGGATGCCGCCGGCGTCGGCAAAGGCCTCGATATCTTGCACCGGGATCGATCCACCAAGGCCGGTACCGTTGCCAACGTAGGGAGCGCATTCCGGCGGCGGGGTTGGGTCGATGGTGACGACCGGCAGCGACGGAAACGGCCGCGGGTCGTTGCGCTGCAAGCGATCACGGTCGAAGACGTCGAGGAAATAGTTGGCGTTGGTATCACGGATGGTGAGTGGCGGCAGGTCGTGCAGGAGCTCGACGAGCCGCGGCACCGAGCTGTGCTCGTACAGGGTTGACGACAAGAAGCCGCGTTTGGCCCACGGTGAAATGATCAAGCCGGGAACGCGCATCCCAAGGGCCCCGAAGCCGTCGGCGGAGCGTTCGTCCGGTACGGTCGGCGGCGGCACGTGATCGAAGAAGCCGCCGTGCTCGTCATAGGTGAGAATCATCATTGAGCGCGACCACTGTGGGCTCTGACCCAGCGCCGTGGCGATCGACG
>JACQEN010000348.1 GCA_016200585.1 Deltaproteobacteria bacterium | reverse complement strand
GTGCATCAGGGTTGTACCGAGCTGTTCGGGGGCGATGGGACCAAGAACGGTATTGATCGTTACCATGGACCTGTTTGGCCTGAGAGGTCGGCGACAGTCAACCGGGTTCAAGCCGCAAACGAGCCCGATCGGCAGCGGGCCGTCGGTGCAGCAAACTTGCGCTGACCCGGTTGACTTCCGCTCGTCTTGCGACAATTCAAAGAGATTCTTTGGCCGCTCCCCGACGACGCCGGGAGCGAGGAGGACCCAGACGATGTCGACTGCTGCGATCAATTTCTACAAGGCCGATCTGCGTGCCATTCAATTCACCCTCTACGAGCACTTGCGTGTCCAACAGCTCTTCGAGATGGAGCAGTTTTCACACCTCACCAAGGAGGAATGCGACGCCATCGTCGAGCAGTGCTTGCGCTTCGTGACCGAAGTGACGGGCCCGCTCAACGGCCTTGGCGATCGTACCAGTTGCCGTCTCGAGAAGGGCGTCGTCAGCGCCCCGCCCGGATTCAAGGCGGCTTGGAAGAAGCTCTATGAGCTCGGTATCCCAAGCTTCAGCATGCCGCAGGAGGCCAACGGGTTGGGCGGTCCGCACGCCATCGGTGTGGTGCTACAGGAGCTGCAGAGCGGCGCCAATACGTCGTTTACGATGTACCCAGAGCTGACCCACGGGGCCGCCGATGTGATCGAGAACTTTGCTCTGCCCGAAGACAAAGAGCGCTTCCTGCCGCCGATGATGGACGGGCGCTTTTCGGGAACGATGTGTCTCTCGGAGCCGCACGCCGGTTCCGACGTCGGTGCCGCGAAGACGCGTGCGACGCACATCGAGGGGCACGTCTACAAGATCAGCGGCACGAAATGCTGGATCTCGGCGGGCGATCACGATCTGGCCGGCAACATCATCCATCTTGTGCTGGCGCGCATCGACGGCGCACCGCAAGGCACGAAGGGGTTGTCGCTGTTCATCGTGCCCAAGATCTGGGTCAACGACGACGGCTCACTCGGCGAGCCCAACGACGTCGTCACCGCGTCGATCGAGCATAAGCTGGGCATCAAGGCTTCGGCGACCGCCGTGCTCAACTTCGGCGAAAACGGCGGCTGCCGCGGTATTCTGGTCGGCGGCACGCCGCACATGGGTATGCGCCAGATGTTCCGCATGATGAATGGGGCGCGCATTGCCGTCGGCGTGCAAGGCTTGTCGATTGCGTCCTCGGCATTTCTCAACGCGCTGGCCTATGCGCGCGAACGCATGCAAGGATCTTCGGTGCGTCACTTCAAAGATCCCGATGCGCCGCGTGTGGCCATCATCGAGCACAGCGACGTCCGCCGTATGGTCATGGAGATGAAGGCCAAGGTGGAGGGCATGCGTACGCTGGCGATCAAGCTGGCTCTGCACCAAGACCTGGCGACGGCCCTGGGAAAAACCGATGAAGGCCTGGCGCGCTTCCACGAGGGGCAGGTCGATTTGCTGACGCCGATCCTCAAAGCATACTGCTCGGATCAGGCGTTCCGGATCGCCGAGATGGCGATTCAAACCTACGGCGGCGCGGGGTACGTCCAGGACAACCCCGTCGAGCAGTATTGCCGCGATGCCAAGATCTTCTCGATCTATGAAGGCACCAATCACATTCAGTCGCTCGACCTGGTTGCCCGCAAGCTCAACCAGCATGGCGGCGAGAACTTTAAGAATTACCTCGACGAGATCAAGCAGTTCGTGGCCGAGCACGCGCAACAACCCGGCATCGGCACCGAGGTGCGGGCTTTGGGCACAGCGACGGCCGAGCTCGAACGCGCGGCTTTCTCGATCATGGAGTTCTTCATGGGCGGCAAGATCGATCAGGTCACCTTGGTCGCAAATTCGTTTCTCGAGGCCATGGCCGAGGTGACGCTCGGATATCTGCTCCTCGATGCGGCGCGCGTTGCCGAGGCACGCCGCGGTGCGGAAGAAGAGGAAGCGGATGATGCGCCGCGCGAGGATGTCGATTTCTATACCGGCAAGATCATGGCGGCGAAGTTTTTCATCAATCGGATTCTGCCCGGCGTGCACGCCAAGGTCGCAACCATCGTCGCTGACGATCGCAGCGCGTTGGACGTTCCGGATGCCGGGTTCTCGACCGCCTATTGAACGGCAGCGATGGAAGTCGAAGGATCGAAGGTCGAAGAGTCCAAGGGTTGAAGTCAAGGCGCGAGCCGTAGGATAGCGGGGCGGTGCCGCGCTTGCGCTCGACGATTCTTGTTGCTGTTTGCATCTTGGTGATGGGGCTGCTCGCTACCGGTGCGCAGCCCCTCGACGATGCACTGATCACGCTGCGTTACGCTCGTTCGGTCGCCGCGGGGGCGGGGTTTGTTTTCAATCTTGGCGAGCATGTTCTCGGAACCACCACGCCGCTGTTTACGCTGCTGCTGGCGGCGTTGCAGCGCGTCACCGGCGCCGACCTCCTCGGGTTGGCATACGGCACCGCTTGCGTGGCGCACCTCGGCAGTGTCGTCGTGTTGGCTCTTGCCGGTGCGCGTTGTGGCTTTCCCCTGGCCGGTGTCGCTGCTGCCGCGTTGTCCGGTCTGGCGCCGATCGTTCTGAGCTCGGTGGTCGGTTGCATGGAGACGTCGTGCTTCATCTTCGTCGTTCTAGTTGGGCTGTCGCCGCTGCTGCCGCTGGCGAGTCGGTGGCGCGCCACAGCCGTTGCCGCCGCGTTGCTGACGCGGCCGGAAGGTGCGTTGGTGGTGCTGCTGTATCTCGGAGAGTTGCTTGCTCTGGAAAGACGCGTTGTCGCGCGCCGCGCCGGCCTTGTCGTGCTTTTGGTGCTGCCTTGGGTCACCTTCGCGACACTCTACTTCGGCAGCCCGCTGGCCCAGTCGGTCCATGCGAAGTGGGAGACACGCTTCTTCCGACCGCCGCTGCTCGCAGCGGAGCAGTTCTGGTATCTACTGGTCAGCTTGCCGACCGCGGCGCCGCGCATTCAAATCCAAAGTCTGGTGCCGGTTCCGTTCGGGACTCTGATCGCGTCTGCTGTGCCGCTCGGCGTCGACCTGATGACCCGGCGCGTCCTCGTTTTGCTGTTGGGCGCAGGCGTGCTGGTGGTATCCGGCGTCGGCGCCATCGGTTTGTGGCGGCGTTGCGCCGAGGCACGGCCCATGGTGCTCTTTGTGATCGCTTACATCGCCGCATTCTGTCTGGCGCGACCGCCGATGTTTTCTTGGTACCTGGCGCCGCCGCAGCCAATCCTGATGCTGGCCTTTGTCGCCGGCGCTGCAATCTTGCTCGCCGCCGTTGCCGGCCGCTTTGCGCCGTGGCTCGGCGCCGCCCTCGTCGTGCTCATGGTCGGCTTGTCCGTCTGGCAGAGCCGGCGTTTCCTGGAAGCATACCCCGCTACCATTCGGGTGCGCGGCTATCGCGCCGCTGTGGAGAGCCTTGGCTCTGCCGGCCGCGATCCGCAGACACGAATCGGAGCCTTTGAAGTCGGCGCGGTCGGCTACTACTCGCGAGCTACGATCCTCGATCACGACGGCCTCGTCAGCCCGGAGCTGCTCGGCCTCGACGTCGTTCAGGTGTTCGAACGATTCCACCCGGACTTCTACATCGCCTACGAAGGGGCCATGGCGAAGTTGTTGCAGGCGCCGGCTTTCAGTCGCGAGTACGATCTGCTCGCGAGCTTCCCCGAATATTCCTATCAAGGCGCCGACCTCGTGGTCTATCGCCGCCGAAACAGTCCTTAGTGGCCGCTGCGGCTAGGGTCGCCCGTTGAGAATATATCGTGCTGCGAGGTCTGGATCTTCCAGCGGCAGAAAGTGTGTGCGATCCGGCAAGTAGACTTCGCGTCCGCGGCGAAAGCGGTCCACCAGGCCTGGCCAGGTCG
>JACQEN010000353.1 GCA_016200585.1 Deltaproteobacteria bacterium | reverse complement strand
TTGCGGATCGCCTCGAGCACCTCGGTGTCGAGGTCGACAGCGATGAAGCTGCGAACGCGTCCCGGGCTCTTCCCCGCTGAGGTTGCGGAAGGTTTCATTTACCGTTTGAGAATTCCCGAATCCATCGGATCGATGCCGAGCAGGTAACGGCGCACCCAATCGAGTGCGACCTGTGACGCTAGCAGTTTCACCCATTCGCGATTCCCCCATAGTTGGTAGCGCCGCGAAAAGACCTTGTCGGCAGTCGCCAAGCCAAAGCACACCGTTCCGACCGGTTTTTCCGGCGTACCACCATCCGGCCCGGCAATTCCGGTGACCGACAAACCGATATCGGCGTTGAGTCGCTGCCGCACGCCGACTGCCATCTCGACGGCAGTCGGTTCACTGACGGCGCCGTGCGTTTCGAGCGTTGAGCTGCGCACGCCCAACTGCTGCTGCTTGACGTCGTTGGCGTAGGCAATGATGCCGCCGCGCATATACGCGGAACTGCCACCGACGTTGGTGATGCGGTTGCCGACAAGCCCACCGGTGCATGATTCGGCCACCGCGAGCGTCAGCCCTTTGCGTTTAAGCATTGCGCCCACCGTTGCCTCCATCGTCGTATCGCCTTCGCCGTAGGCATACGTCCCGATGCGTTCGCGCAATCGTGCGGCCAGCTGCTCCAGACGTTGCGGCACGACAGCCGGCTCGCCGTGCACGGTGAGGCGTACGGAGATTTGCGGAAAAGCCGCTCGAAAGGCGATTCGCCCTTCGTCGGCGGCAACGCAGTCGGCGACCAGCTCGTCGAGGGCCGACTCGCTGATACCGAAGGTTTGGAACACGTGGCTCAGGTAGATGTCGTTGCTGCCGCGGTTTTGCTGCAGCCACGGAATCACCTGCTCTTCGAGCATCGGCTTCATCTCACGCGGCACACCGGGCAAAACGATGAGGTGCCGGCGGCCGTGCTCGGTGTCGAGGTCGAGACGGAAGCCCGGCGCCGTCCCCAGAGCGTTGGCGATGATTTCGGCGCTTTGCGGGAATTGCGCCTGTTTGAGGTTGTTCTCGGGCATGACCCGACCCATGGCTTCGAACATTTGGCGAATGCGGTCGGCGACCGCTGTGTCGAGAATTAATCTTCGACCGCTGAGCTGCGCCACCGTTTCGGTCGTCAGGTCGTCGGCGGTTGGTCCCAGACCACCCGTCGAGATCGCCACATCGGCTTGGCGCAACGCTTCATGCCACGCCCATGTGATGCGCTCCGGATAGTCGCCGACGACCATGATCGATACAACATCAAAACCCGCAGCAACGAGTTTATCGGAGATGAAGTTGGAGTTCGTATCCACGGTGCGACCAGTCGTGAGCTCGTCGCCGGTGCTGAGAATGGCAGCTGTTCGGATCATGGGTCACCGTTACCTCAACACCGACGTCGCTGCCAAGAAGACATCAAGCTTCGTGCCGAAAGAAACCGCCTGCGACGTACTGACAACCGGGCCGTGACGAGTACTCAAAGCGGCTCGGAGCCGAACGTACGTGAGTACAACAAGCAACGTAAGCGGAGGCTCTGCCGGGGCAAGAGCGAACGACGCGCTTCGAGCCCTGCCTTGCTAGCGGCTCGAAACGACGTACGGACGCCAGGCCAGTGCGGTTGCCGGGACAGCAACCTCGGCCGGAGCGGTGGCGGGCAAATCACGTTGGATACGCGCCAAGCGCACGCAGACGGTGGTTCCGCAGCCCGGCGCGCTTTGCATTTCGATGTAGCCGTTGTGGGCGTCGACGATTGCCTTGACGATGAACAATCCCAGCCCGCTACCCTCGATAGCGCCGCTCTGCCGCCGGCGTTCGAATCTCTCGAACAACCCGGGGATCTCTTCTGGTGCGATTCCCGGCCCGGTGTCGCTGACTTCGATGACTGCCCGACTGTCGTCGGCGCGGGTCGTCACGGTAACTGTCCCGCCCACCGGCGTGTACTTGATCGCGTTGTCGATCAGGTTGGTGATCACTCGCTCCATCTGCAAAGCGTCGAACACGGACAGCGGCAGCTCATTGCAGCGTTGGTACTTGAGGCCAACCCCTTTGACCACGGCGGCGTTGCGCATGAGCGACACGGCGCTGTCGACGACCCCACCGATGTTGGCAATGCGCGGATACAGAGAAAAACGGCCGGCATCGATTCGCGCCGCGTCGAGCAAGTTCACAGACAGCTGGATCACGTGGCGGACGCTGGCATGAATGCGGCGTACGAAGTTCGCCTGTGCGCTCGTCAGACGGCCGGCTTCGCCGTCGATGAGGATCTCGCACATCGACTGTACGTTGGCCAAGGGGCTCTTGATGTCGTGCGTGATGGCGGACAACACCTCGGCCCGCCGGCGCTGGCGCTGCCGCCTGCGCGCTGCCCGTTCACGAGCACGCGCCCGCGCGACCACGAAGCTCAGAAACAGTGAAACGGTGAACAGAAACGGGATCCGCAAGGCGTAGCCATGATCGACCATCTCCCTCACAGTCATGAAGCGGGCCAAAGTCGAGAGGTGGATGACGCTGATCAGAACTGCCGCTCCTACGGCAATACCGAGGCGTTCACTCAGAGCGCCGACGAAAACCACTAGGAAATAAACCGGGAAAAAATCGGCGCTTGAATCGCGACACAAGCTCAACCCGATGGAAATTGCGAGGACATCGAACAAGACGACGATGATGTCGAGCGCCTGCGTAGTGCCGAAGCGGGGCGCAATCAGCGGCAGGAGCAGGTTCGAGCCCAGGTAGAGGACGATGAACAGGCCTACCGTCGGAGGTAGTTGCGATAGAGGTCGGCTGAACACAACCAAGTACGCCGTCGCGGCGATCAGCAGCCACCGCAGCAGGAGCACCATATGAAACCGGTGGTTTTCAGTACTTACTTCCATGCGGCATTTTCCGAGCACGCTTCGTACCAGCATCGCCCGAACGCCCCTTCCTTCAAGTACGAGACGGCCGAACCCTGTGACCGCCATTTGCTGGTCGCTTGGTTGGAAGATCGGAATCGACTCTTGAAGCAGCCGCGCCGTGGCAGCCCTCTGTTCGCCTGCGGAAGCTGCTGAGAATACGTGCTTGTCGGTAACGCCGCACAGAGAGTAGATTCCGTAGGTGACGGTGTCTCTCAAAACAGACAACAGCGAGTTGAACCCGTCAGCTTTGCGACGCGCGCTGGCCGCTGTCGAGAGTGGATACGCGTTGCGGCCGCTGCAATGGTCCCAGGAACGTGAAGTTGCCGCCCTATTGATGCGTGCATTCGCCGACGATCCACTTGTCAATGCCATTTGCAACGTCCAATCCCGGCAACGTGACCGTCAATTATATTGGAGCTTCCGCATCGCGATTCGCAGCCACTGTCTTTCGCCACAGCCCGCATGGGTCATGACCGATGCTCTGTCGCGGCCGATCGGCGTCGCCCTGGTTTCCCGGCCGAGCATGGATCTGCGCGGCAATCCCGACACCCTCTTTGCCTTGCGCGGCTTGTTCCATGTCGGCATTGCCGCTGCTCGCCGCGGAATGCATGCCGCAAGAACGATCGCCGCCCAGGCACCCCATGGTCCCTTCACCTACCTGCGCACCCTCGGTGTTGATCCGCAATACCAAGGACGCGGCCTGGGCTCTCGCCTGGTCGACGAGGTAATCCGAGCAGCGCCGACCGGCTGGCCGCTTTATCTCGAGACCGCCAAGGAGACCAACCTCACCTTCTACGCTCGTCACGGGCTGAGCTGTATCGGCGAATTTGAATGTCTTGGAGTTCGCGTCTGGCGGCTGTTTCGTTCGGCGAGATTCGCGCGTTGAGGGCTGCTGTCGACATTGCCTAAGGCGATTTCCCAAAAACTTGGAAATCGCAGCGTGCCGACCTGCCCGCCATTCACATGTTGCCCGTCCCGGCAGATTCGGCTACACGGGAGCGCGTCAGCCGGAGTGTGTGGGGCTGTAGCTCAGTTGGGAGAGCGCCTGAATGGCATTCAGGAGGTCGACGGTTCGACTCCGTTCAGCTCCATTTCTTCTGTCCGGTTTCGCAACCTTCGGGAAGGGCGCCCGCGATTCCATGCGGCGACCTTTCCCCTCACGCGGCATGAGCAAACAGAGGTGAGCATGATGACTTGGTGGCGGCTGTGGCTGGTGATGTTCGCGTTCGTCGGGCTGGCAGTCTCAACCCCCGGTTGCGGCAGCCGGCAGCCGGAACGCCAGGTGGAACGACCGGCAAGCATCGAACGCCCGGCCAAACCTCTCTCCGAAGAAGAGAGCTGGAGCGATCGCGGCGGAGAAATCTTGATCGTCCTCTTGGTCGTCGGCATCTTCGTCGCTGGTATTCTCGTGCCGATTTTACTTCTCTGAGGGACGGCCCCAAGCCGGAGACACAAAGCCGTCCAAATTCCGCCGAAGCGCCGAAACTTCGCCGCACTGCGGTTCTGACGAAAGCCGTTGAATTCGTTCAACTTGAGTCAAATCGCTCGGCTAATCTCGCGGCACCCTTCGGGTAACCACGCATAGCACGCGACTGGTACGGCTCTTGCCCTCATTTTTGAGCCGCCGGTCCCATCTTGTCGGGTCAGGCAGGCGCTGAGATGTGGTCGCGATGCGAACAACCCCGACGGAGAGGTCGACAGGACTTGTTACCAAACAAGGCCACTGACCACGTACGCGCCACGCGTCACACCGGAAAGCTCGGGTTATCCGCTCCGAACAGCGATTGCGCATTTCCCTGCCGCGGCACGGAGAAGGTCGGGCACTGATGGGAACCGCCCGCGCCCTGGAGCCTTCGACTGTGGCGACCCCGGGAATCTCCCCGGCCAACCTTGGGGGACTGGGGAACCGCTTTGTCGCGTTGTTCCCCCGTCGCCTGACGCGCGACGCGTTTGCGCTCGAGATCGCTCGGCTTGTCCAACCGGCTTTGCGCGCCGCCGCCGTTGCGGTTCTCGGCTACGAAGCACGCCGCGACCGTCTGGTTTTACTCGCTTCGCAGGGTCTGAGCGACGAAGCACGCGCCGCCTTGGGCAACGGCTCGGATTGTCCCTGGGATATTCCCCTACGCGGCTTGCGCAACCGGCGCATCAGCGTCATCGCCGGCGCGCATCAGAATCCATTCGTCCCGAAGCCGCTGACCAACGTTTCGCCGCGTGCGTTATCGATTGCCTCCTTGCCGATTTATAACGACCACGAGCCGGCCGGCATGTTGCTCATTTTTTCGGCCGGCACGCGATCGTTTACCGACGCTCAACTGCAGACTCTAAGCCAGGCGCTGCGCGTTTGCGCCCCCGGAATCCGCGAGGAGGAGAGCTCGCGACGCGGCAGCCAGCCCTCGGCGCAACCGGAGAACGTCGAGGCCACGATCGCCAAGCTCATTGCCGGCGGAGCGATTATCGATCCCGCCGCGGCTTCGCTGCCGTCGACGGCGGAATCCGGGTTGGCAACGCCGCCTGCCATTGCCAACCCGGCGGCGCAGCAGCTCATGGACAATCTGGTTGCCCGCGTCCAGGGTCTCGAGCGCGAGCTGGCCAAGGCCCAGGAGGAAATCGAGATCAGCGGTCGTCGTATCCGACAGCTGACGATGAACAACAACGCGATCGCTCGCGAACGTGACGGCCTGTCGCAACGGCTGGCCGACAACGAAAGCGGCCACGGTTCGGAGCTCACCGAGTTGCGGGCCGAGCTCAACGCGGCGCAAGAGCGTTTGCTCGCCGTTGAATCGGAGCGAGCCCGTATCCATCGACTTTCCGAAGGCCGACACAGCGCCACACAACAAACGATCGCCTCTCTCGAGAAGGAACGTGAGACGCTGCAAGTACGCGCCCAGGGCGCCGAAGCCAACGTCGCCGAGCTGCAGACCCTGCTCGCCGCAGTTTTCGACGAGCGCGATCGACTGACCGCACAGGTCGAAACGTTGGGCGTCGACCTGCGCGGCGCTCAGGAGTCCTTCCAGCGCGCGCACAGCGAAACGGCTCAGGAGCGCTCCGCCCTCGAAGCCGATCGCGACGGTTGGAAAGAGGAAGCGGAGGCGGTTCGCGCCCAGCTGACACAACGCGCCGAGCACTTGGCGTTGACCGAACGCGAATTGCGCAGCACCACCGTGGCCCGCGACGCCCTGGCGGAACAGCTTGCCGCCGCTCGTGCCGAAAGCGAACGCCTAGCCCTTTTCGGCGATGAGCAAGCGCTGTCGATCGCGCAGCTCGAGTCCGCCCGCACCGCGACCACCGCCGAGAACAGCGCGTTGCGTAAATCGTTCGAGGAGGAACGCGTCCTGCGCCTCGACTCGGAAAGCGCGCTACGCACCGAGCGGACGAACGCCCAAGCCAACGTCGAGCGGCTCACTTCCAACATCGAAGCTCTGCGCGCGGAGCTTGGTGAGCGAACGCGCACGTTGGCCGAGCGCGACGAGGATCTAGAGTCGCTGCGCGCAGCGCAAGAACTGGCGCGCCAGTCGGAAAGCTCTCTGCAAGAAAGCGTCACCGGACTGCGCAACGAGATGGCGACCGTGCAGGCCCGCCTCGACC
>JACQEN010000355.1 GCA_016200585.1 Deltaproteobacteria bacterium | reverse complement strand
GTAGTGCGCCGCCGGCGATTCGGCCATGTAGCCGATGCCGCCGTGTACCTGGATCCCCTTGCGGGTGACGTCGTTGCTGATCTCCGTCGCGTAGTACTTGCACAGCGGCGTAAGAAAGCGCACCAGCGCCTGGTTGCGTTGACATTCATCCTCGAGGGTGGCTCGATTCGGATCCGCTACGCCTCGTTCCGATGCCAGATACACTCGTAGCGCCTCGTTGACGTCGATCAGCGCGCAGGTCCGGTACAGCAGCGCTCGCGCGGCGCGAATGTTCAGCACCATCTGTGTCAGCAGCGACTTCACCAGCGGTTGCTCGAGGATCGGCGCGCCGAATTGCACCCGCTGCCCGGCGTACTCGCGGGCTTCGCGATACGCTGCCTCGGCGACACCGATGGCTTGCGCCGCAACTCCCAATCGAGCGTTGTTCATCAGATCCAATATGGCACGGAAGCCGCCGCCGCGCCGGCCGAGGAGAAAGCCTTCGGCGTGGTCGAATTCGATGACACAGGTCGGCGAGCCGTGAATCCCCATCTTGTGCTCGACGCGCGCTACGCGTACCTGATTCGCCGAGCCGTCGGGCAGCACCGTCGGGCAAAGCAACAGGCTCAGGCCGTTTGTCGTGCCTTTGGATTTCTCGTAGCTCTTCGCATCGCGCGCCAGCACCAGGTGTACCGCCGCACCGCCGTTGGTGATGAAGATCTTTTCGCCGTCGAGGAAGAAGCGACCGTTTTCTTCGGTCATCCGCGTCACGATACCGCCGAGGTCCGACCCCGCCTGCGACTCGGTGAGATCCATGCAACCCTGCAGCTCACCGCTGGTGAAGCGCGGCAGGTACTGCTTCTTGAGCTCGTCACTGCCGTATTTCTCGATGTCGCTGGCCACCCCGGTCTGCAAGCCGACGATGGTCATCAGGCTGGAATCGGCCCGCGCGATCATTTCGAGATAGAAGATGTTGAGCAGCAACGGCAAACCGTAGCCGTCGTATTCCGAGCTCAGAGGTAAGCAAACCAGGCCCGCCTTGCGCAGCTTCTCGTAGCCCGCGCCGATGTGTGGCGGCGTGACGACCCGACCGTCGGCCAGCTGTACCTCCTCGTCCCAATGTTCGCGAGCGTTGGCGGCGATGTCCTTGCAAATCTCATCGAGCGTCTGCAAGACGCTGCGATAGGTCTCGAGCTCGTCCGCTACACTGCCGGCTTCGCCGCGCCGTAGCTGGAAGTAGCGCTCCCACTCGACGCGGCTGTTGAGGAACAGTTGCATGTCGGCGTTGAAAAAGTCCTTGCCCATGTCGCACCTCGTCTGCTTGACGTATCACGCCCTCCTCCGGTTGTCCCAATCCAGCCCCGAAGGTATCGTGCCGGCATGAGCTTGCTTGCAGGACGCGTCGCTTTCGTCACCGGTGCCGGCAGCGGAATCGGCCGCGCCATCGCTCGGCGGTTGGCAGCCGACGGCGCACAGGTTGCGCTTGCAGATATCAATCTGGAAGGCGCCAGGGAAACCGAAGCTCTGATCCGCGACAACGGCGGCGACGCTGCTGCGGTTCAAGTCGACGTCACGCAGCTCGACGCGGTACGCCAGGCCGTCAACAACGCCCGTTCCGCCTACGGGCCAATCGGCATTCTGGTCAACAACGCCGGCTGGGATCGTCTCGAGCCGTTCACCCGGAACACCCCGGAGCTTTGGGATCGGCTCATCGACATCAACCTCAAAGGCCCGATCTATTGCACGCGTGCCGTCGTCGACGACATGATTACTGCAGGCTACGGCAAGATCATCAGCATCAGCTCCGATGCGGCGCGCGTCGGCAGCAGCGGTGAAGCGGTGTACGCTGCGTGTAAGGGCGGGGTGATCTCGTTCGCCAAAACACTGGCGCGTGAGCTGGCACGCTACAAGATCAACGTCAATGTCGTTTGCCCGGGCCCGACCGACACGCGCTTGCTGCAGGAGGTCACAGAGGGCGAAACCGGGGCCCAGGTCATCGCCGCGATGACCCGAGCCATCCCTTTCCGGCGGCTCGGAACACCCGACGACATTGCGGCTGCCGTCGCCTTCTTTGCTTCGCCGCAGGCCGATTTCATCACCGGCCAGGTGTTGAGCGTCAGCGGCGGTCTGACGATGGCGGGCTAGTTGAGAGAGACTCGAAGGTCGACAGCCGGCAGTTGATAGTGGAAGATGCCCATCATCCTTGTCACCAACGACGACGGAATCGACTCACCAACGCTGGTTCCGCTGGTGCGCGCCTTGCAACCGCTGGGCGAGGTCCGTACCGTCGTGCCATCGAGCGAGCGCAGTTGGATCGGCAAGGCGATCACCCGCTTCGACACGGTGTATGTCGAGGAAACGCAACGCGACGGCGTGCCGATGTTTGCGGTGAATGGAACTCCCGCCGATTGCGTCAGTCTAGGAGTGCACGGACTGGCCGCCGGCAAACCGGATTTTGTCGTCTCGGGAATCAATCTCGGCCTGAACTTCGGGCTGGCGTTCATCCTGTCGAGCGGCACCGTTGGCGGTGCCTTCGAAGGTTGGATCGCCGGTATACCGTCGATCGCGCTGTCGATGGCCATCCCCAACGACGCCTACGGGCTGACCGGAGCGCGCCGCATCTCCGCACTCGGCGATCGGCCCGTGTCGGCGGCGGCAGTCGGCGCTGACATCGTCGCTACGATTGTCAAGAACGGCTTTCCCGCCGCCGTCGACCTGTTCTCCGTCAACATGCCCGCCGATGTCGATCCTGCAACTCCCCGCGTGGTCGCGCGCGTAACGCGCTCGCGCTACGGACGCCTGTTCGTGCCCGGGCCGGACGGTGGCTACCTGCATCGCTTCAGCTCACTCGAAGCGCTGGAATCACTCGAGGACGGCGATATGGAGATTCTCCAGCGCGGCGCCGTCGCCATCAATCCACTACGACTGGACTTGTCGGGCAGCTTGCCGGCAACGTTGCAGGCGGCGTTGGAGAACCGTCAAACCTGAAAGAGAGGTCGTCATGCTCTGGTTGCTCTTGCCTCTAGTGGTCTTTGCAACGGTTGCGACCGGAGCGTCCGCCCAAGAGGCCGGGCGCAGCACGGCACTGACGGTCTACAGCACCGCCGAGCCGGGTGCCATATCGCCGGATCTCTATCGCCCGCTGCCCCAAAGCACGGACGTCCCTTCGCGCTTCAGCCAAAGCGTTCCCGGCTACGCCATCGTCAAACAAGAACGCGACATGAACCTCGAAAAGGGGCGCAGCACGCTGCGCTTCACCGATGTCGCGGCGCAGATCGATCCGACCACCGTGCGCTTTTCCTCAACCACCGATCCCGAAGGCACGCGCGTGCTCGAGCAGAACTACCAGTTCGACCTGGTGAGCAACGATCGCCTGATGGAACGCTACATCGACCAGCCGATCACCGTCGAGCAGACGCATGGTGATAGCGTCTCGACCATCAGTGGAACCTTGATCAGCACCTCGGGGGGGCTGATCGTCAAGAGCGCCAGCGGCGAGGTGCAGATTCTCAACAGCTACAGCAACGTCCGGTTGCCGGAGCTGCCCGGCGGTTTGATTACCAAACCGACGTTGGTTTGGGATCTCGCCGCCGACAAGGGGGGGGCGCAGAAGGTACGTGTGACCTACGAAACCGGCGGCATGACCTGGTGGGCCGACTACAATCTGGTGTTCGCCGAGGGCAAGAATGCCAACAGCGGCACACTCGACGTCGGCGCGTGGGTTAGCCTGCTCAATCAATCCGGTGCCGGCTACGCCGACGCCAAGCTCAAGCTGGTAGCCGGGAATGTTCATCGCGCCCCGCGCGCCGAACCCATGGTCGATCGACGCGCCGTCAGCCGTCTGGCAATGATGGGCAAGGAGTCGAGCGGCTTCGAAGAAAAGTCGTTCTTTGAGTATCATCTCTACACGCTTGGGCGGTCGACCACCTTGCCCGACAACTCGACCAAGCAGATCGAGCTTTTCCCCGCCGTGCGCGGCGTGCCATGTGAAAAGGTTCTGGTGTACTACGGCTTGCTGCAAGGCTTCCGCGGCTTCTTCGGCGACCCGGTCACCGACCGCGATTTCGGCACGCAATCGAACAAGCAAGTCGACATCTACTTGCGTTTCAAGAACAGCAAGGATCGCGGGATGGGGATGCCGTTGCCGGCGGGACGCATCCGCGTCAGCAAGCTTGATCCGACCGATGGGACGCTCGAGTTCATCGGTGAGGACAAGCTCGATCACACGCCGAAGGACGAGCCCGTTTTGATCAAGATGGGTACGGCCTTCGATGTCGTCGGCGAACGACGGCAAACCGATTTCAAGGTCGACACGGCGCACAAGCAACTCGAAGAGGAATTCGAAATCAAAGTTCGCAACCACAAAGACGAGCCGGTGACCGTGCTGGTGAAGGAAAACCTCTTTCGCTGGTCGACCTGGGAGATCGTGCAGAAGTCGCAAGATTTCGAGAAAGTCGACGCGCGAACGGTACAATTTCCGGTCGAGATCAAGAAGGACGGCGAAGCAACCGTAACCTATCGCGCCCGCTACACCTGGTGACGCAACGTAGTCGTCATCTGCAACCGTTGAGTGCGTCGAGGACCGCTGCAAGCAATTCGTCAACCGTGACCGCGGCATCGCCATTGCGATCCAGACTGCCGCAGATCGTCAGCGGCGAATTCTCCAAGGCAATGCCGACGCCGGTGATGATTTCGTCGACGGTGACCTGACCATCGCCGTCGCAGTCGCCGGTGCAATGCTTCGCCGGCGTGTCCGTCGGTGTCGGCGCAAGTACGGGCGTAGGCGTGGGGGTTGCAACCAGGCTCGGTGTCGCTGACGGACTGGCGCTGGCCGTTGCACTTGGCGTTGGACTCGCGCTGGAGCTCGGCGTCGGCGATGGGCTCGTGGACGGGCTGTAGCTCGGCGTCCGCGACGGGCTCGGTTGCGGCGAGTCGGTAGATGTCGGCGAAGCACTGGGGCTCGCGGTCGGTGCCGCCGTTTCTGTTCTTGGGGAGGTTGCGGTGGCCGTGAGGCGCGGAGTCGCGCTGGCAGCCGTCGTTGCACTGTGGCTGGGCGTCTGGGTCGGCGTATGACTGGGGCTATTGGTTGGAGAAGGCGTCGCCGTCGGTTTCAACGTCTCCGACGGCGACGGCACATTTGTCGGTGTGACGGTTGGGGAGGTCGAAGCGCTCGCGGTGGGTGTCGAAGTGATGGTTGTTGTCGACGACGGCGTCGGACTAGGCGTCGAAGTGCGCGATGTCGTCGAGCTGGCCGAGGCTGTTGGTGTGCGGCTCGAAGTTGCCGAAGGGGTCGCTGTGGCGGTTGCAGATCTGGTAGCAGACGCTGTCGCGCTGGTGCTGGCCGATGGGCTTGCTGAGGCGCTGGGGCTTGGCGACGCCGTGGCTGTGCCGGTTGCCGTCAATGTGACCGTCGATGTTTGAGTCGCACTTGCCGAAGGTGACCAACTCGGCGTGCGGCTGGGAGTCGTCGAGGGCGAGGGAGTCGGAGATCCCGTTGCCGTATGAGTTGGAGAGAGTGACGGCGTC
>JACQEN010000366.1 GCA_016200585.1 Deltaproteobacteria bacterium | reverse complement strand
GATCGGCACTGATGGACTCGATTTGTCCTTCGACTTGACTGGAAAGGGTCACTTCTTGGTTGCCGTAGAGCGTGCCGACGATGTTGACCAACCGGTTGCTGGGCTGTACCACGACGCCCGCCACCTTCACGGGCACTGCCTGCTTCGCCTCGGTGACCTTGGCTTCTGCCGCATTCGCCGCGGCGGTCGTCGGGCGATTACAGCCCGCCGTGGTTGCCACGGCGGAAAATAGAAAGAGGAGGTACCACGTGCTCCGAATCATGAACGCCTTCTGCCTCCCTGAACGACTTGAAACGTGCGTGTGCGGCGGCCTCCACCCTTGGCGGTTGCAGCCCCGACTCCACGCAAGAAGATTTGCGTCGCCAATCTTGTGAGCTCCTCCGGCCGGTCGCTATCGGCGCGGTAGACGCACAGCGAGCGAATCATGCCGAAGAGTGCCTCGACCGCGAGCCGCGTGTTGACGTGACTGACCCCGCCGCGAGCTGCCGCTCTCTCGATTCTCTTTTGAACCATGGCCACGGTTTCCAGACGCTGTTTCTCCCAGTCGCTGCGCTGTTGTGGCTTGAGCTTGGGCTCCAGCCGATGCATCAACAGAAAGAAATCGCGCCGCTTCCAGAAGTAGTCGATGAGCGTCCGCACCAAAGCCTCGATGGTTGTTGCCAGTGGAGCTTCGGTCTCCAGCACCGTCTTTACGGCCGCGTGCACGCCGTCCAGGCCGTCGCCGATGGATGCAAGGTAAAGCTCTTCCTTCGAGCGGAAGTAACGGTAGATCGTCCCCTTGCCCATGCCAACTCGCTCGGCGATGTCGTCGGTGAGGACCTCATGAAACTCCCGTTCCGAAAACACCTCGCCGGCGCATTTGATGATCGCTTGCCGCGTCGCATCGGTCTTTTTTCTGCCCCGCATAAGCCTGCCTGAATTCTAGAACTGACCAGTCCGTTCCAGATTAACAGGGAGCAAGGTTCAGTCAACCAACTTCGAAAAAAACTGCGCTAGGGGTTGAGGTTCTGCCGGAGCGGTTGGCGAGCCGTAGGGAGGTTCAGCGGCTCGGAAAGATCTTGGGCGGTACGAGCTTGCAAGCGGCAGGCAGAACAGGCGACGTGGGGAATTCGTATCCCGGGCGTCGCCTGGTTCTCTCGTGTGCCCGTGTGTGCGACCCGGAGTCTCTAGCGCAACGAGTCGAGTCGAGTCGACGATGGCCGCCCAACCGACCCAACGCGTCCGCAGAGGTCTCCGGCGAACGGCGGAGCGGAGCGTCCTTCGCCCGTCCGGTCCTGGAGGGTCTGCTTGGGCTAGAAATTGAGGCTGCGCTTACGGGCGCGTACGTTGCGCCGGCTGCCTTTGTTCTTGAAGGAGCGGGCGCCGCCGAAGAAGTCTTCGGAAGAAGAATCGCTGAAACCGCCGCCGATGTTTGGTGCTGGTGCTGAGTAGCTGGGACGCCCGGCGTAGGGCGGTGGACCGCCACCACCTGGTCCTGGTCGGCGCGGTCGCTCGTCGGCCGCGTTGACGCGGACCTTGCGTCCATCGATTTCAAAACCGTCGAAACGCTTGATGGCATCCGCTGCCGCTTCGTCCGAGCCGAACTCGACGAAGGCAAAGCCGCGTGAGCGGCCCGTTTCGCGATCCGTTCCGACGAAGACGTTACGAACTTCTCCAGCCTGGGAGAGCGCTGCCTGCAATTGCTCTGCGGTGGTGCGATAGCTCAGATTACCGACGAATACCTTGGTGGAAATGGCCTGACTCCTTCTCGAATGTGTGGGTGTGTTTGGGCTGGGATTGCGCAGCGCCCGATAAACGAGGCCTCATTTGAACGGGCGGAGCCATAGCACTTTCCTTATATCCTTGTCTACAGCAGTTCATGAGTTTGACGTTTGCCCGGTCGACGCCGGTGTAGCGGTCTGACGGGGCATTGGAACCTGAAGGGATAGCCGCCAAAGCAATTGCGGGTCGGGTCGCGTCTGCTAGACGCCGCTCATGGCGGCACGTGGCGAAGCGACCATCTACCTGAAGCCGGGGCGCGACCGCAGCGTACGGCTGGGGCATCCCTGGATCTTTTCGGGTGGGATCGATTCCCCACCATCGGGAGGCGAAGCGGGTGAGGTTGCCGTCGTGCTTGCCGCCGATGGTTCTTTCCTGGGGCGCGGTTATGTGAACCGCTCTTGTGCGATTGCCGTCCGGCTTCTCACCCATGACGACGAGCCGATCGACGCGTCCTTCCTCTTGCGCCGTGTCGCTACTGCCCGTGCGTTGCGGGAAGCGGTCTTGCCCGCGGCAACCGATGCGTACCGCCTGATCAACGGCGAAGGCGACCTCCTGCCCGGGTTCGTCGTCGACGTCTACGGTGGCGTCGTCGTCGTGCAATGCCTGACGGCTGGGGCGACGCGCCTCCAGCCTTTACTGATTGAGGCACTGCAGTCGGTTTTGGCGCCGCAAGCGATCTACGAGCGCAGCGGCGGGGCGGTGCGACGCGAGGAGGGTTTGGGCCCGGCAGAGCGTGTGCTGGCGGGATCGCTCGCGGAAGATGCAATCACGATATCGGAGAACGGGTTGCGTTTCCTCGTCGACGTGCGCGGCGGTCAGAAAACCGGATTTTTTCTCGACCAGCGCGACAATCGTCAGCTGGCTCGAGCTCTGGCCGGCGGCCGTCGGGTGCTCAACGCGTTTGCGTACAGCGGGGCCTTCGCCGTGTATGCTGCGGCCGGCTCGGCTGGCGCGGTCGTTTCCGTGGATAGCTCGAAGCCGGCGCTCGAGCTGGCGCGACGCAACTGGGCGGCCAATGACTTGCGCAGCGAATCGGATTTCGTCGAAGCCGATGTGTTCCGCTACCTGCGTGACAGCACCGGCGAGTTCGATTTCTTGATTCTCGACCCGCCAGCTCTGGTGAAACGGCGCCAGGATGTGGCGCGCGGTGCGCGCGCTTACAAGGACCTTCACCTCTGTGCCTTTCGCCTCGCACAACCGGGGGCCTTGGTGCTCACTTTCAGTTGCTCGCAACACGTGTCGCCCGAGCTCTTCTGCAAGATCGTTCAAGGAGCTGCCGTCGACGTGCGTCGCGAAGTGCAGGTCCTTCGCCATCTCGGCGCTGGGCCGGATCATCCCGTGCACGCCGCTCATCCCGAAGGGAACTATCTTTCTGGACTTCTTCTGCGTGTTCTGTGAGTACCTAGACTGACCTACGTCAATACGGCACCATGAGTGCCGATGCCCGGTTCGATCAAAGACTGGCCTGAAGACGACCGGCCGCGCGAGAAGCTCTTGCGCCGTGGCGCGGCACAGCTCACCGACGCCGAGCTTCTCGCCGTCGTCCTGCGCAGTGGCAGGTCGGGCGAAAGCGCGTTGGATCAGGGGCGCGCGGTAATCGCGGCTTTCGGAACGTTTCGTCGATTGGCGGAGGTCACCACCGGTGAGTTGCTTCGGATCAAGGGTTTGGGGCCCGCCAAGGCGGCGCAGATCCTGGCGGCGCTCGAGATGGCGAAACGCTACGGCGAGCACGAGTTCCGTCCGGGGGAGCCGTTCAGCGGCCCGGCCGACGTCTTTGCTCACTTTCGTGAGCGTCTCGGGGGTGAGAAGCGCGAACACTTCTTCGCCGTGTTGCTCGACAACAAACACCGCAAGATTCGCGACGTGCGCGTTTCCCAAGGTTCGCTGACCTCCAGTATCGTCCACCCGCGCGACGTGTTCGAACCAGTCGTGCGCGAGTCTGCCGCCGCCGTGGTGTTCGTCCACAACCATCCCAGCGGTGATCCGACGCCCAGTCGCGAAGACATCGAAATCACCCGGCGGCTGCGGCAAGTCGGCGAGGTGATGGGCGTGCGGGTCCTCGATCACATCGTCATCGGCCACGGGCGATACGTGAGTTTTGTGAATGATGGATACTGGTGAGGGCGTGAGAGCCCCCAAGCCTTCACGCCCCCAGGCCCTCCAGGAAGTCGCGTGCTGCGGAGACAAAGTCCCGCGGATTGTCCCCCATCACCGAGTGTCCGGCTCCGGAAATTTCAACCAGTTGGCTGCCGGGGATTGCCGCCTGCAGCTTACGGGCGCTGTCGGTGGAAAGGATGTCGCTTTCGCCGCCTTTGATGATCAGGGTCGGGCAGTGGATCGCCTTGACGTCGTCCCACAAGTTGCTCAGCGCCGATGCTTGGAAGCCGCGGTTGGGCGAGCGCAGCACCGGATCGTATTTCCAGGTCCAGCAGCCGTCGGGCAATTGTTTCAGGTTGTGTTGCAGGCGGCTGCGGATGTTGTCGAGAGAGCGCCGTGGGTTGAAGGCGTGGGCACGTTCGACGAAAGCGTCGAAGGTCGGCAAGACGTCTTCCTGTTGAATGAAGTGGCGGATGTTTTCCACACCCTTGGCCTGAATCTCGGGGCTCACATCGACGATGATCAGCGCGCGTACTCTGTGCGGATGTCGTGCGGTAAACGTAATCGAGTTGATGCCGCCCATCGACATGCCCATCAGCACGAAACGGTCGAGAGCCAGGGCCTCGGTGATCGCAGCGACGTCGGCGGCTTGCGTTTGGCGGGTGTAGTCGCCGTCGCCGGCCCAGTCGCTATCGCCATGACCGCGCTGGTCGAGACACAGCACACGATGGTCGCGCCCGAGATCGTCGGCGACCTCGTCCCAGCTGTGCGCCGTCTGCGTAATCCCATGCAAGCAAAGGACGGGAGGTGCGTTTGCAGCGCCCCATTCGACGTAGTGAAAGTTCAATCCGCGGGCTTGCGTCTGACCGTCGTGCGGTGTCGCCATGTTTCCTCCCTTGGTGTCCATCGTCCGGTGGGGAAGCGCCGCGCCGACGGGTAACACGGAGGTCGATCGTGGACAAGGAAAGTGCCCTGCACGCAGTGATGCTGTCAGAGCTGCCGCTGGTGGGAGACAAAGCGGCGGCGCGCATCCTCGAGGTCAATCGCCGGCGTAGCCACAGTCTCGGTACGTTCTTCCGCCTGCCCGACGCCGTGCTGCGCGATGACTACAAGCTGCCGCTCCGTACCGTGATCCGAGTGTGTAACGAACGCGCCGTGCACGAACGCCGCTGCCAGTGGCTGGTCGACCAGGTGGTGCAGGCCGGTGGCATGATCTGGAGCCTCGAAGACAGCGACTATCCCGAACGTTTGCGGCGGCGCTTGCAGCCGCCGGCAACGGTATTGTTCGGCTTTGGCAATACGTTCGTCCTCCGTGGGCCCACCTTGGCTGTGCTCAACTCACGGACTCTGACAGAACAGTCGGTGACCACGAGCCTGCTCAGCGTGCAGAGCGCTGCGGCGCAGGGCTTTACTCTGGTAGGCGGTGGAATGAAGGCGACCTACCGCATCACGGCCGTCGCCGGACGCGCCGCAGCGGCGCCACGCGTCATCGTCCTTGACCGCGGCATGTTCGCTGGTTTCGGAGCGCGTCTGGACCGCGACCCGTTCGGCTTCGGGCCGGGCCGGGCACCGCTGGACCTCGAACGCACCCTGGTGCTGTCGCCCTTTCGTTTGATGGATCACGCCGCGGCGCACAATGGCAAACGCCGCGACGCGACGATCGCGGCGCTCGCCGATATCATCATCGCCGTGCACGCGCGTCCCGGTGGCGAGATGGAACATGTCTGCCTCGGCGCCCTCGACCGCGGACAGACGGTCCTGTCGTGGTACGGCGAAAACAATGGCCTCGTGGCTGCCGGTGCCACGCCGATCCAGGAAGCCGATCTGCACAACCTGCGCCGATACGCAGCCGTAGCGTAAGGACGGTTCTTTGACCCCGCAGGATGCCTGCGCTGTGGTTGCCGCCTGGGGCATGATGGAAGCGTGAACGGATTGATGAGTCCATCGTTTGCGGCGTATTCGCACAAGGGCGTCATGGGTGGTCTCGTTTCGCGACATACTCCCAGTCTTGCATTTCGCATCGGGTACCGTGCGGATCGCCGACGGGCGGCCGTTCGCTGACGACGCTCATCACCAATCCTGACATTCGTCATCCCATCTGATTTCGAAGCGCTGAATCCCTTCGCGGCGCAGGAAAATTCTTGACTTGCGTTCTCGACTATACCAAACAAACGTTTGTTTGGTCTGGACGGGGACAAGGAGGGCTGCGCAATGGAATTTGGGATCTTCTCCCAGATGCATGTGCCGTATGACGACAACGAACAGTCGCGTTTTCGCCGCACGGTGGATGTGTCGATGGCGGTGGACGCGGCAGGTTTCAAGTACGATTGGTCGCCGGAGCATCACTTCCTCACCAACTACTCGCATCAGCCGGCTCCCGAGGTCTATCTGCCGTTCGTCGCGGCG
>JACQEN010000352.1 GCA_016200585.1 Deltaproteobacteria bacterium | reverse complement strand
CGTCCCGATCCCGCCAGCCGGTTTGTCGTCACTGCCGAAGCGCCACGAACGCACGCACATCCAAGCGAGATCCTCCATCGGATCGCCGACGTGCGCCAGCTCCCAATCGAGAATGGAGCGCACGCCCTCGGGTCCGAAAATGACGTTGCCGATGCGGAAGTCGCCATGCACGACGACGCGCTCGCATCCGGACGGCAGACGTTGGGCAAGCCAGCGAAAAGCCAATTCGAAGGCAGGATGGGGATCGGGCGCAATAGCGCGATGAATCTGCTGGTAGCGTTCGAGCTCGCTTTGGGCCGGGGTTTCGTCTGCCGTTGGCTCGGCCAGAAACGACAGATCGCAGCGTTGGCGATCGATTCGATGAATCGCCGCCAGCGCCCGCCCAAGCTGTGCGGTCATGACGCGACGCGCTCCGGCGTATTCCTCGTCGCGCAACAGACGCCGGGCGATCGTCTCGCCTTCGATCCGGTCCATGAGAAAGAACGGTGCGCCGAGGGTGTCGACTTCGTCGGCTAACCAGCGGACGGCTGGGACCGCTACCCCTGTCGCCGCCGCTGCCTGAAGTAACAGAAACTCATCACGCCGCTGCCCGTGAACGGATGCTTTCGGGGGATCGCGGCGCAGCACCAAAGACAGCTGGGTTGCCTGCCCATCTCTCACGTAGTGAACATCCAGGGCCCACGTCTCGCGCGATGCCCCACCGGGCAGACGCCGCAAGTTGGATACGTCCACCGTGTCGATCCCTATGGCTTTGGCCAAGAAGACCGACAGTCGTCTCTGCATTTCCTGCGCTTCCATGTGGAAGAAAGGATTACCCGAGAAAAGCAGACAGGCCAACTGTATCGCCTGGATACGGCAAGTGACGCTGGAACACGCGCACTTGCGATGATACCTCTTGGCTCAGGATCGCGGCGGCAGGTGGCAAAGCAATGAGCAAGATCTACGAGGCCTTGAAGCAGGCTGAGCAGCAGCGTGCGGCGGGCCAGCGCGACGCGTCGGCGGACCTTTCAGCCAGGCTCGACGCGGAGTATGAGGCGCTGCGAAGCGCCCTCGAGCAGTGTCAGGCACAGCTCGACGGTTTGGCGACGCAGATTGCCAGCGCTGCCGATCAGACGACAGGGCAGGCCGTCGACCTGCAGGATCGATTGAGCAAGGTCGAGTCGGAAAGTGCCGGCGCCAACCATCGCGTCGATCGGACTGCAGAAACCTTCGCTTCCGCGGTGGCCACATTGCATGCGCGGATCGACCAAATCGGCCAACGGGTCGATGCCGCTTTGAACGCTGCACAGCAGGAGGTCGGCCATCTCCGTTCACGCGTCGACGACACGCTCGGTGAATGGAACAAGCGTGTAGAGGGTTTGGTTGCCGAAGTGCGGTCGCTGTTCGACGGCGATCTGCCCGGACTCGACGAAGTGCGTCGGAACGTGATGCAGTTGGAGCACCGCCAGGAACAATCCTCGGATTCGCTGCGCGCCGCGCTCGCTGCGGCCAGCGTACGGCTCGACGCTGCGTCGCAGCAGATCGAAGCACTCAGTGCCCGCATGAACGCGCAAGCCGATTTGCTGCAGCGAACAGAGGCATCGCACGCGACGGCCGAAGCCAGCGTGCGCTCTCTCAATGAGCGCATCGGCGAGATTGTTGATCGGATGGAGATGGCCGGTCTGGAGCAAGAGGCACAGTGGAGGGCGCTGCAAGGATCGACGGAAGAGATGGCTGTCCGTCTCGACAAATCGCAGCAACAGGCGGCGGAGTTGCAAGCGAATCTCACGTCGCGCGCCGCCACCCTGGTCGCCGGCACCGAAGAGCAACAGCGGAAATTCGTGGCAACGCTGGAGGGTCTGCAACGTCAAGTCGAGGCGCTGGCCGCGGAGAAGGCGGCGTTGCGTGAGGCTATCGCCGCACAAGGGCGGCAGATTGCCGAAGCCATGCAGGTGCACCGATCGAGCCTGACGGCAGCCATCGAAGCGCAGATCGAACCCTTGCGAGCTGCGCATGGCGAAGCTTCGACGCGCTTGCAGGAACAAACCAAGACCCCGGCAAGTCCCTCGGGCTTGCGAATCCAGAAGAATCGAGCCAATCGTCCGGAGACGTCTACGCCTACGCCTTCGCGTTCCCACGTAACGCTGACGACTCGGGTGCCGGATGGTTCGCGCCGCCGGCCTTGGCTCGGTACCGCTGCGTTCTGTGGACTTGTCTTGGCAGGAGTGTTGTTGCTTTCACGCTTGATGACGACAGCCAGAGGCGTTTCACGCTCAGGAGCTACCGCCCAATCCTTTGCCGGACTACAGGACCCGGTTCTCGCCGATCGCTTTGCGTCTGGCGTGAAGGCGCTCCAGCATGGTGAGTATGCAGCGGCCGAAAAAGCATTCGGCGACGTCATTGCTGCACGTCCGGGCTGCGTCGAAGCGCGAAACAATCTTGCTGTGGCCTTGGATGAGCAGCGGCGCCGGGAAGCTGCCATCGAGCAACTACGTGAAGCATTGCGGATCCAGCCGGATTACGAACGCGCCCGAACCAATCTCGAACGCTTGGAAAGCGGCTCGTGAAAAGATCGGATTGAAGTGGGTTTGGGTGCGATTGCGCCCGGAGGAGCGGGTTCCGAGGCTTTCAACGCAAGCGGCAAGTTTCGGCCCCGCGTTGCGCGTTGAATACGAAACGCCAAGCCGATGCCTGCGACCGGGATGATAGACGCCGAGCATAAAAGAAACGATCTAGATGGGCGATGAAGGCATCGGTCCGGTCTCGAGCTACGAGGCTGACCGTACATCCGCCAAAACCAGCACCGGTCAGTCGGGTACCGAGGGCCCCGCCGTCTTTAGCCACACGGACAAGATCCTCGATCTCCGTGCAGCTGATTTCGTAGGAATCGCGGCAGCTGGCATGCGATGCATCCATGAGCGTACCGAAACTTAGGTCGTCCCCATTGCGCAACGCCCGTTCGGCTTGATCGACGCGTTCCGCTTCGCTGAGGACATGGCGCGTGCGGCGCAGGACAGCGAAGGCGTCCGGTGCGCCCTGCGGAATCTGGCAAGCTCGGCGAAGCGATTCGACAGGCGTATTGATCAATGCGGCAACTTCCGCCAGCCCCAGCGGCCGATCCGGCAACCACGGCGTCAGGTAGGCCATGAACTCCGTCAGATGGCGGCCTGGAAATAATGTGGCGAGATCTCCAAGCGTCGTGAGGCTACGCGGCAAAGCGTTACCGAGCGCGACCTCGAAGAGTCGGCAAGCAAGACGACATTCGAGTACGCGTTGATTGTACCGTTGTTTTGCCGCTGCGGATTTCTCTGCCGGCACCAGACTGTGGCAGACCACGAACGCGTAGTTTGCCGGGAGGGGGACCGGCCGGACCCGTAGAGGAAAGAAGTCGATCCGCAAGGCGTGCCCAGACCGAGCCAGCAAACTGATGGCGTGATCCATTCCACCGCTGAGCGTTCCGACGTAGCGCTCGGCACTTGGCAGAATCTCGGCCAGTACTTCGGGAGTCTCGTGACGCTTGTTCGCCGCGAGCACCGCCAGGGCCACCGCAACCACGAAGGCCGACGAAGAAGAGAGACCTGCTCCCTGGGGAACATTTCCTTCGACGAGCAAATCTGCTCCACGCTCCAGTGCTTTTCCAGCGCGCAAGACCAGGCCCTGCGCTGCCGCCTTGGCATAGTTTCCCCAATCGCCGTCGGCGTAGGGTGCAATGGTGTCGGAAAGCTCGAACTGACGCGGCGAGAAGCGCGCGTCACAGTTGGTCAGGCGGAGGCAAGGGTCACGGCGCATACGGCCCGCTATCAGTACACTGCGATCGATGGCCATCGGCAGGACTGGCAAACCGTTGTAGTCGGTGTGCTCGCCTAGGAGATTGACGCGTCCGGGGGCCCGTACCAAGAACTGCGGCTCGGCCGAAAAGATCTCACGAAAGCGCTTGGCCAGGCGTTGACCACGCTGACGTTCGACGGGCAGCTCGAATTGCAGTGTCTGGGAGTCTGTCATCGGGACTGCGGATATCCCTTTTCTGCAGCGGCGAGGTCTTCCGGTGTTCCCAGGTCGCTCCAGAATCCGCCCAAAGGATGGCCTCGAACGACGCGACCGTCGGCGATCATCGCGGCGATTGCTTGCGGCAGCTCGTACTCGCAGCGCGCGGATCGCTGCAATTGATTGGCGTACGACAGCAACAACGGTGTCGCCACGAAGATGCCGGCGTTGTTCCAGTGGGTAGTCGAGCTTGCGCGTGGTGGTTTCTCGACAAGGCGCCGGACACGCCAGTCGTCGTCGACGTAGACCGCCGCGCCGCGCCATGGATCGTCCATCCAATTGAGGCTCAGCAATGCATCGCACGAAGAGCGACGAAAGTCGTTCACGAGATCGATATACTCGTGTGGTTCGATCAGGACGTCACCCCAGGAAATCAGCATGTCGCCGCTGGCTGCTAGGTCCGCGGCGAGAAGAAGTGCGCGTGCGGTGCCGTCAGCCCTTGGTTGACGCCTGTAGACGATGCGCAGGCCGACGCGATGGCCGGTACCGAAGTACTCCTCGATCTGCTCGCTCAGGTAGCCGGTAACCAAAACAACACTGTCGACGCCAGCACCGGCTAAGCCACGTAGGATGTGCTCCAGAATGGGCCGCCCCTGGAGAAGCAGCATCGGCTTGGGTGTCGCAGCGGTGAGTGTGCCCATGCGGGTTCCTCGACCAGCAGCGAGAACGACAGCGAACACCTCGGAACAATACGAGCGCTACATCGGACGCGCAAGAAAATTCCGACGCCTTGAAACGTCGATGCGCTCAGGGTGTTGGCGTAGCGCGTACGACCGGACCGTGAGTTGGGTGAACGATCGGTGCACGCGTCGGAGGCGGAGTGAGCTGGCTGGGTGGACGCGGAACTCTGGTCGGCCGCGGACCACGGGAAATCGTTGGCCGCGGCGGTCGCGAAATCGTCGGGCGCGTGGTTGCCGTCGGCGATGGGCTGACGTTCGGAGGGGCCATCGTCGGAGTTGGCGTCGCCGCAGGCACCTGACTGATGAGCCCGGGCACGTCAACGGCGATGATTCCCGCGTTGTCGGCGTAGCTGTCGTCGTCTTCGATCAGCAGATTATCGGGGTCGGCCACATTGACGAGATAGTATTGGCCGCCAGGTACGCCACCATCGGTGCGATCCGCGTCGAGCTCGATGTATTGCTCGGGATAGAAATCGTCGTACACGTCCGCCCATCCCGAGGAGATGCCCTGAGTACCTTCCTGAACGCCACAATCCGCAAAGACCTGACGCGTGCCGTCGAAGCCGCGTTGTGGTTCGACATCGGTCAAGCAGAAGGAAATCTTGCTCGCCGTGGCCACCACAGGCCCGGTATACGGATCATCCTTGCGCAGCAGGTAAGCTCCGAAATCGTCCATGTGGAAATGATGATGGCTTGGGTGGAAGGTGAACGTTCCCGCGACATGCGTGCACGTTGATCCATCCGTG
>JACQEN010000351.1 GCA_016200585.1 Deltaproteobacteria bacterium | reverse complement strand
CGGTGAAGCCGTGGTCGCCGGCCTCGTCGTCCCGGACCACTTCCGCCTCGACCGCTCCGGCCAGGTGCTGGAGCGCAAGGTCGGACGCAAGCGCATCGCTATCCGCTCGCTGCCGAACGGCGGCACGTTCGAGCAGCAAATGCCACCGGCGCAGGTAACCCAGCTGTGTCTCAACGACGCCGAGCTTGCGGCCCTGAGCGAGCTCGCCCTGCAGTGCGAGAAGGTTTACGGCCCGCGGCGCGACATCGAATGGGCGTTCCAAGATGGGACGCTCTACCTCCTCCAGTGCCGCGCCGTCACCACCGGCAAGGCGCGCAGCGAGGCGCTACCGCCCGTCCCGCCTCCGCACGACCCCGTGGCCGCGCTGCGGCGCGTTCAGCTCTTCGCCGATATGGACCGCAGGCAGGCCGAGCAAATCGCCCGCCTGCTCAAGGAGCGCCCTTTCAAGAAGGGCGAAACCGTCATCCTGGAGGGCTCCGGGGGCGCCGCCTTCTTCCTCATCGACTCCGGGCAGGCCACGGTCTCGAGCAAAGGCGTCGACCTCGCCACCCTCGGCCCGGGCGACTACTTCGGCGAGATCGCCCTGATCGACGGCGGCCCGCGCATGGCCACGGTGACCGCTGCAACCGACCTGGTTTGCTACGGGCTGACATTCTGGGAGTTCCGCCCGCTGGTCGAAAGGAACGGCGCCATCGGATGGAAGCTTCTGCAGGCGCTAGCGAAGCGGCTGCGCGCCGCCGATCAGAGCTAGACGCCGACCTACGGCTGCGCCGGGGTCTGGACGAGATCCTGCCAGGCGGGCCCGTCATTGACGAAGTCGTAGACCCATTTCGACAACAACGTGTCGCCGATGCGCAGGTTGCGGTAGAGCGGCCCGGGATGTCCATCCGGTGTGATGCCGAGACCGAGCAGAATCGTGTGGAAGTCGTTGTTGACGAAGAAGCGTTTGAGGCGATCGGTGTGCTGACTTTGGACTCGGCCCGAGATGTTGAGTAGCAGAGCTTCGTACTGTTCTGCCGTCAGAGAAAGAAAATCGCGGATGACGTAGTCGCGCAATGTACTGAACATGGCCCCGCGCAACGTCGGGTCACGATCCATGGCCCAGTCGGTGATGAAAATCGGCTGCCCGAAACACAACGGACACGTGGGCGGGAAGAACTGCGTCAGACGCCAATTCGTCTGCAACTCGCCGTTCATCTCTAGAGCCGCAGTGTTCTCCAGGCCTGGTCCGGAGTCATTCAAGACGCGAATCTCGGTGTTCGGATATGCCAGTCGCATCACCCCGTAACCGGAGAACGTCCCGTAGCCGCCGGCGCTGCTGCCGCTGACGACGATCTTGTCGGGATGCGGATAGAGCGAGGCGGTGACATCGACGCCGGTCGACAGATTCGAGACGCCACGATGCCACGCCCGACCGCCGGTGTAGTCGGCGATGTTGTCACCGGAGAACACCGAACCGTCGCAGTACGGCACGTAGACCATGTTCCAATCGGTGAACGGGTTCGTCGGGTCGTTACGCAGGAAGATACCCGGGAAAATATCCAGCGGCCCGATCGGTGCCGCAGTGAGCTTGGCGCGCGAATGCACCCAACAGGTGTCGTTGTTCCAGCAAGCGCCTCCTCCTTCGAGGTAGAACAGCACGTTGTTCGATGTCCCAGGGCGGACGTACACCCGGAAGGGATCGCCGTGGATGCATATCGGCCCGTCGTCGGAGGCAGCGAAATCGTAACGCTGCCACGAACCTTCAAACCCACTCGGTTGCGGAACCGGACGGCCGAGGTAACGACCGAGCCCGACAGCGGCGAGATCTGCGACGATTCGAGAGCGGTCCGGAGTCGTTGTCAGACTGGGGCTGGGAATCGACGAAGGACTCGCCGTGGCCGTGGCAGTTGCGCTGGAGGTGCGGGTCGCGGTCGGAGTTGCGGTTGCGATTCGCGTCGCAGTCGATGAGGGAAATGGAGTGTCGGTCGCCGTGCGACTTGGAGATAATGTCGCGCTCCGGGTCGGAGTGAGTGTTGGAACAGCGCGGCTGTCGTCGTCACTACAGCCCGCCAGCAGGCAAGTGACGCTGAGCGCGAGCGCCAGGGAATTCGAGAATCTCATGGTGATCGCGGTATATCCGGGTTGCAGAAGTTAGGTCTACCCCCAGCATGGACGAGGTGACTGCGGACATTCATCACAGGCGCGGTGGAGAGGGATGGGCGTCCCTGACGTTCAGCACGGTGGCGCGACGGGCATCCGTATCGTATTCACGCAGGGCAATGTGTGTCGCAATCACTGCCACGTCTCCGAATTCGAGGTATACCCCATAGAAGGCAACGTCGCTCCCTTGGTTCGGTCGGCGCCGGAGGTTAGACGGAGAGGATGATCCAGAGCTCGCTTGTCCAACTTGGTGAAACCGACGTGCCGGGCGTGAGGCCGGTGCTGCTGGCCAAGGGCTTCCGTCCGTTCTTTCTGTTGGCTGCGGCCTACGTCGCTCTGGCGATCTTGATTTGGGTCTTTGCCCTCGGCGGCATGGTGGATCTTGGAACCTATTTCGGCGCAACCTATTGGCACGCCCATGAAATGGTTTTTGGATTCGCGACTGCGGTGATTGCAGGTTTCTTGCTCACCGCGGTCGGCAACTGGACGGGCATGGAGACCGCTGTGGGTCTCCGGCTCGGCGCCTTGGTCGCCTTGTGGATCATCGGCCGGGTTGCCGTGTTGTTTGCCGCGCGCTTGCCCCACCCGCTGGCGGCTGTGTTGGATCTGGTTTTCCTGCCCGCACTGGCGGTTGCGTGTGCGCGCCCGATGTTAGCCAGTGCAAACCAGCGCAACTACCAGTTCGTCGGCATGCTTGGCGCACTGTTCTTGGCGAACCTCGGTATGCACCTCGGTGCGCTGGGCGTGGCTCCGGCGTGGATCCGGCGCGGGGCGTGGCTGGGCGTCGATATCGTGATCTTGATGATTGTCGTGATGACGGCGCGCATCGTGCCGATGTTCACGCGCAATGCGACGCGGGTGGAGAGCATCCACAACTTACCGACACTCGATCACCTGGCGTCGGCAGGCATGTTGGCGTTGGTGGTGTTTGATGCCGCCGGGGTGGACGAACGTTTCGCCGCCGTGCTCGCGACGCTGGTCGGCACCGCGGTTGCCGCGCGCTCGGCGACCTGGGGCACGCAGCACACGCTGCGTCATCCACTGCTCTGGGTGTTGCATGCCGGGCATGCGTTCGTCGCTTTGGGTCTCGTCCTCCGCGGCGTGTCGTTTTTGGTTCCCGCACTCACCCCGAGCGCAGCGCTGCACGCACTAACCGCCGGCGGTATTGGGATGCTGACGCTCGGAATGATGGCGCGGGTTGCCCTCGGTCACACCGGACGCATGCTGGCGGTGGGCAAGCCCATGACCCTGGGATTTGCCGCGCTGGCGCTGGCGGCGCTGTTGCGTGTCTGCGGACCGCTCTTCGGGCTTCAAGCCTATCGACCCACCGTCATGACCGCCGGGTGCTTATTTGCTCTCGGCTTTGCCGTCTACGTCGTCGTCTATCTACGCATCTTGCTCGCGCCGCGCCCGGACGGAAAACCAGGTTGAGCGAAGCACGATCAACTTCGGCATGGTCGCGGTGAAGCGGTCATGCCGAATCCTGTCCAAGATCACTGCGTCCCCTCGCTCTGTCGGCGGGTTTCTTGACGGGTCCTGCGCTAACACTGCCGCAATCGGGACAACCATGCAGCCCCCATATTTTCAGAGATCACGCCGATGAAGAGATCAAGCCTGGGGAATATACCTGGAAAGCTGCGCTCTCCCATGCTCGCTGTCGCTTGCAGCATCGCCATCGTCTGCACCGCTGTCGGCACCAGGGCGCACGCGGCGGATCGTAACCCACCCGCACCGCGGAGGGTCGGCTTCTGCAACTGCAACACCCCCGGTTCCTGCGAGACCAGCGTCGGGGCCGCCTGCATCAACCTGAGTTGCTTCTATCCTGCTGCCGTCGGCCAGCCGTGCAACGACGGTAACCCGAACACAAGGAACGACACCTGCAACAGCTCAAAGCAGTGTGTGGGGACGCCGATTCCAACCCCTACGACGGCAGCCCCGGAGCCGACGCTTACAGCAACGGCAACCGTGACCGACACTCCGGCCAGCAGTGCGACTCAAACGCCGACGCCGACGTACACGGCGACACCGACGCCGAGCAACTCACCAATCGCGACCGCCACGACTGCACCAACCGAGATTCCAACATTGACTGCGACCCCGACGAATACGCTCACGACGATTCCCACATTCACTCGGACACAGACCTCAACCGCTTCGCCGACACCGACATCGACAAACAGCCCGACGTTTCCGCCGACCGCAACCAACACCCCCAGTCAGACACCGACCGCAAGCGCAACAGCCTTATCGACCGCAACGATCACAGCGACCGCATCAATGACACTTACAGCCACCACGACTCCCAACCCCTGTCTCGGTGATTGCAACGGCGACGGCGAGGTTACGGTCGACGAGCTGATCCAGATGGTCAAAATCGCCCTGGGCTCGTCGGATGTCACAGCTTGCACCGCCGGTGATGCCGACGGTGACGGCACGATCACCATCAACGAGGTCATCGCCGCCGTGAACGACACACTGAATGGTTGTCCGCCACAGCAATGAACCATACGCCGAAGCTCGTCGGCGCGTCATCGCAACTTCGCGCCCTTCGAAGCACGCCAGACGACAGTCACGCCTCGGCGATCCCGGCCATGACCGCTCCGAGAATGGTCGACGGCGGTAGATCATAATCGATTTCGAGCGGGCGACCGTAGCGTACGCTCAGCTTGACCCCCAGCCTGCGCATCTTGAAGCCTGTCTTGTCGAACGCCTCGCGAAAACCGTCCAGCCGTATGGGTACGACGATCGGGCGGAACTGCTTGATGATGTGAGCACAGCCGATGCGCCCCGGCGCGCCCGGCGCGGTTGTTCCCTGCGGAAAGGTGAGCACCCAACCGCCTTTAAGGCCGGTGCTGATCTTCTCGATGTCTTCAGGATCGACTTTGCGCTCGATCAACTTGTCGCTCTCTTTCCAAGTGCGCTTGATGCAGATCGTGCCGTTGTAGGCCATCACGCGCCGCATCCAGCTGTTCTTCATCGTTTCGAGTGCTGCCACGATGTAGAGATCGGTGCGCGGCCAGATCAGATACGGGCGTCGCAGGTAGCTCACCGAGTGATGCACGACGATCGGATCCATGAATTGCGTCAGATGATTGGAGACCAGCAAGACGCCGCGAGCCGGCAGGCGTCTCAGGTTCTCCACTCCATCGATACGCAGGCGATTGAAGACACGAAGTTGCGCGGCGGTTAGATAGCCGAAGAGGTTGGTCATTCCCCAACGAATCGGGCGCAGGTGGCCGAATGCATCTCGGAGCGTCATCAGATGACTCATAACGAATCGGCATGGGTATGAAAAAGGGGGAGCTGCGGATCCGAGCCCGGTCATCTGAGCCCGCTCATCATTGACGCGCCTGCACGCAACGTGTCAGTCTAGCCGCGTGTTCTTGGATTGCGTCTACAGACGGACGCATTCTGGCAGGCTCGACCCTCGGGATTGAGGAGGGCGAGAGAGGGGGCTCAGGGGTGAGCACGCAGGTTCGGATCTGCATCGTTGGTGCGGGCGCCGGTGGGTTATCGGCAGCGTACTACCTACAGCAGCGCGGCTACCGTCACGTCACCGTCCTCGAAAAGGCCGAGCGCATCGGCGGCTTGTGCGATTCGTTCAGCTTCGACAACAAGGGATTCGATCTCGGCGGCAACTACGTCCTCCCGAGCTACCGGCACATGCGCCGTCTGGGCCGCGAGCTTGGGGCACAGCTGACCACGGGACCCGACCGCCGCACGTGGGACTACACCATGAACGGCAACCGCGGTGGCTTCCGCTCGACTCTGTCGTCGGTACTGCAAGGCACGACGTTCCTGCGTTTCACGCTGGCGTGCTTGAGGTATGTCGCACTGCTCTTCCGCTATCGTCGCGCCCTGCGCGGCCCGGGTTTCGCGGGCATCAGCCAGCACCCCGAGCTTTGCGTACCGTTCTCGCAGTTCCTCGCCGAGAACGGCCTCGAGGCAATGAAGCGGCTCTTCCTCATCCCGATCTCGATCATGGGATACGGCAGGCCCGGGGTGAAGGGCGAGATCAACCATGAGGATCCGGAGTACCTGCAACAGATCGCCGCCGCCTACGTCCTGAAGTACATCGACTTCGGCGTCTTCACGGTGCTCCTCCTCGTCGGTGCCGGTTTGTCGAACAGCTGGCCGAAACGCTTCGTCGACGGGTACGAGCGCTTCTGGGAGCGAGTGTGCTGGCGCTTGGATGTCCGCTGCGGCGTCGACATCGACGAAGTCCGTCGCGGCGATCAGGTGACCGTGCGCTACACGCGCCGCTCAACGCCAGGTGGGCCGCCGGAGCCCCACACCGAAGAGTTCGATGCCTTGCTGATCGCCTGCCCGCTCGGTGCCGCACTGCAGTTCCTCGACGCCACCGACGAAGAGCGCCAGCTCTACTCCACGATCCGCTTCAACCAGTACAGCGTCACCACCGCGGTCACCACGGGCATGAGCAACCATATCATCGACGTCATCCCGCTGACTCCGTTCGGTCACCCCTGGGCTCTGGTCAAGCAATGGCCGGATAGCAACCTTTGCGTCTACTACACTCCCGTCGACGACACGGTGACGGATGCCGACGTGCGCGCGGCCATCAGTGCGGATGTACAGCGCATCGGGGCGCAGCTACACGACTTCTACGTTCAACGTCGCTGGAACTACTTCCCGCACGTAACTCCGACACAGATAGCCGACGGATTCTACGATCGCCTCGAAGCGTTGCAGGGGCAGCGGCGGACATTCCTGCTCGGCGGCGCCCTCGCCTTCGAGCTGGTCGAACGCGCCGTGGCGTACTCGCAAGCCCAGGTCAACCAGTTCTTCCCTGTATTGCCGGCCTGAGGAGCGTACGGTGGCCAACGAATTCGCAATCGGCTTCGACAACCTCGAGCAGGAAACGATCGACCAAGAACTGCACGTCGACTCCGGACACCTGCCGCCCTGGCTGCGCGGGTCGTTGATCCGCACCGGTCCGACTCTCTTCCGCCTGGCGCAGCAGAGCTACCAGCACTGGTTCGACGGCCTCGCCATGCTGCAGAAATTTGCCTTCGACGATGGCAAGGCGCGCTACACCGGCCGCTTCCTGCGCAGCCCCGACTACGTCAAGAGCAGCCGCACCGGGCTCGTCTCGTCGGACGAGTTCGTCTCCGTTCCCAGTCGCGGTCCACTCGAGCGCCTGTTCACCCTGGTCGATCCGGAGCGGCAGTTCGGCCGCAACGGCATGGTCAACGTCCTCAAGCTCAACGACAGCTGCTACATCGCCATGACCGAAAACCCGCTGGCCGTGCAGTTCAACCCTGCTGACGCCGCTACCGTCGGCGCGTTCGACTACCCCGACGACTTGCACAGCGTGCTCAACATGATCACCACGGCGCACCCGCGCTACGACGTCGCCCGCAAGTCGATCTACAACTTCGTGTCGCGCCTGATCCCGCTGCGGCCGCGCTACGTCGTCTACCGGCTCGACAACGGTTCGACCCGCCGCACCGTCGTCGGCGAGATCGAAACCGACGCTCTGGCCTACATGCACAGCTTTGGCATGTCGGAGAACTACATCGTGCTCGCCGAGTTCCCGCTGGTCACGCACCCGACCTCGCTGTTTTTCATGCCCTTGTTCGGCACGCCCTACATCAAGAGCTACACCTGGAAAGCTCAACGCGGCACCCGCTTCCGGGTCATGGACAAGCGCGACGGAAAGCTCGTGGGAACGTGGGAACACGACGCCCTCTTCGCCTTCCATCACGTGCACGCGCAGGAAGTCGGCGACGAGCTCTTCGTCGACCTCTCGGTCTACGAAGGCGGTCCGGCGGTGATCGACCAGTTCTACCTGGCGCGCCTGCGCGCCGCCGGCGGCGGCGAAATCTCCTACTCCGGGTTGCGGCGTTACCGCCTGCCGCTGCGTGGCGGCTCGCTGCGTGGCGGCTCGCTGCGTGGCGACTCGGTGCGCGAAGAGCGGCTCGCCGAACCGATGTTGGAAATGCCGCAGTTCAACTACCGGCGCTGCAGCAACGGCTCGTATCGCTACATCTATGGTGTCAGCTTCACCGCACCGGGGAAATTCGTCGACCAACTGGTCAAAATCGATCTGCAGAAGAACGAGAATCGTTTCTGGCACGAGGACGGCTGCTACCCGGGCGAACCGGTCTTCGTCCCCCGGACCGCCGGCACCGCCGCGGGCGATGCCGGCGCCGAGGACGACGGCGTAAACATTTCAGTCGTACTCGACACACGCCGCCGCCGCTCCTTCCTTCTGCTGCTCGATGCTTCCACCTTTGAAGAGATGGCACGTCTCGATCTGCCGCATGCCATTCCGTTCATGCTGCACGGGCAGTTCTACGCAGGCGTGCTTTGAGGCGCGGCATGGCTGAGGGAAAGAGAATCTGCATCGTCGGCGGCGGCGCCGGTGGGCTGTCGGCAGCCTGGTATCTGGCTGAACGCGGCTACAAGAACGTCGTCGTTCTCGAGAAATCGGACCGCCCCGGAGGCAAGTGCGATTCCTTCACCCACGACAACCGCACCTCCGACCTGGGAGCGTTCACATTGACTCTCGGCTATCGCCACGTCCTCGACATCGCGCGCCGCCTCGGCGCCAACCTCGAACCGCAACCGCGGCGGCTCGGCGTGCGTTGGGACACCAACCCGCCGCGCGTCGCCGGCATCTTGCGGTCGCTGCGCGATGACTACTCGCTGCTCCAACTGGCCCTCAGTGGCGGGCGTTACCTGCGGGCGCTGTGGCGCTACCGCTCGGTTCTCGGCCCACCTGGGTTCGCCGGCGTCAGCCGCAACGGACGCTTCCCGGAGCTCTGCCTGCCGTTTGCCGAGTGGGCCAAGCAATACGGCGTGGAGCCGCTGATCGAAGTCTTCCGCCTGCCGGTCACCGATATGGGCTACGGCCACGTGCGCCAGGTTCCGGCGGCGTTCGTTCTCGAGTACATGAACTTTCTCAACGTGCTCACCATCACGCTGTACGTGCTCGGCCTCGCCTTTGGCTGGCCAAAGCGTCTGCACGACGGTTTCGGCCGGCTCTGGGAAAGGGTCGCGTGGCGCCTGGACGTACGCCTTTGCACCGACATCGAGAACATCACACGTGGCAGCGAGATCACCGTTACATGGAGTGAGAACTGCCTCGGAGAGGACGGCACAACGCAACGCGCCACCCGCACGCAGACGTTCGATCACCTCATCCTCGCCTGCCCGCCGCAAGTGACGAAGACGTTCCTCGACTGGTCGGCGGACGAGCAGCAGCTCTACGAACAGATCAAATACAACGACTACTACATCACGGTTTGCGAGGTTGCCGGGCTGCCGCTCGAAACGCTCGATGCCCTGCACGGCTTGGAGCCGGGCCATCCGTGGCAGATCATGCGGCCATGGCCGCACGACGACGTCGCCGTCTTCTACACTTCAGGCGAGAGCGATGCCGACAAGATCCTGCGCAACATCCGCTCCGATATCGCACGCGTTTTTCCGGCCGCCCGTGTGGGGCAAGTCCTGCAGCATGTCAACTGGGCCTACTTTCCGCACGCGTCCGATGACGCCCTCGCAGCCGGCTACTATGACGCTCTCGAAGCGCTGCAAGGTCAGCGGGCAACCTACGTCGTCGGCGGTTTGCCGGCGTTCGAGACGGTTGAGCACGTCGTCCGCTACTCGCACGCTCTGGTGGAGCGCTTCTTTCCTCGGGCTTGACGACCAGCAGGTCGCGACATGTTTTCCCTAACCGGGTACAAGCCACTCGACGTCATCCACCAGGGGCCGCGTCGCGCCGTGCTACGCGCTCTGAGCTTGAAGGATCAGCGCTCGGTGATCGTCAAGATGCTCGTCGGCGAGTACCCGAGCCAACGTGAGCTGGCACGCCTACGCCACGAGTGCGAGCTCGTCCAGCGGGCCGCCGGCGAAGACGCGGCACAGGTCTGCGAGCTGCGCGAGGAAGGCAACGGCCTGGCGCTGATCCTGGAAGACATCGGCGGCGCCGCCATGAGCAAGCTGCTCGCCGAGCGCCGCATGGATCTCGATAGGTTCTTCGACATCGCTCTGCAGCTGACGCGCGCCCTCGGCAAGATCCACCAACGGCAGATCATCCACAAGGACATTAATCCTTCCAACATCGTCTTGAATCTGCAGACGGGTGAGCTGCGAATCATCGACTTCGGCATCGCCTCGCTGCTGTCGCGCGAGGATCCGCAGGTCGGCAGTCCGGGAATGATCGAGGGAACGCTGGCGTATATCTCGCCCGAACAGACCGGCCGTATGAATCGCGCCATCGACTGGCGCACGGACTTCTACTCGCTCGGCGCGACCTTCTATCAGATGCTCACCGGTCGATTGCCGTTCGAGACGCCGGACGCCATGGAGCTGGTGCACTGCCACATCGCGCGCACGCCACCCGCACCGCACGACGTCGACGCCACGGTACCGCCGATGCTGTCATGCATCGTGCTCAAGCTTCTCGCCAAGACGGCGGAGGAACGCTACGGCAGCGCGAGCGGTTTGGCCGCCGACCTGGAGGAGTGCCGGCGCCAGTGGCGCGCTCACCGCAAAATTGAGCTCTTCGTTCCGGGCAAGCACGACATCAATGACCGCTTCCAGATTCCGCAGAAACTCTACGGGCGCGAAACGGAGGTCGCGGCGTTGATGAGCGCCTTTGATCGCGTCAGCGACGGCGCCACCGAGCTCATGCTCGTCTGCGGCTACGCCGGCATCGGCAAGTCGGCCCTGGTCAATGAAATCCACAAGCCGGTGGTGGCCAAGCGCGGCTACTTCGTTTCCGGCAAGTGCGATCAGCTGCAGCGCAACGTGCCATTTGCCTCGGTGCTCATGGCGATGAACGAGCTCGTTCGCCAGCTGCTCACCGAAAGCGACGAGCAGCTCGCCGCCTGGCGCGACCGGCTGCGGCGCGCGCTCGGCCCCAATGGTCAGGTGGTGGCCGACGTGATTCCCGATCTGCAGCTCGTCATCGGCCCACAACCGCCCGTCCCCGATCTGCCTCCAGGGCCGTCGCAAAACCGCTTCAACCTCGTCTTCCAGCAGTTCATCGGCGTCTTCACCTCCGCCGAGCATCCGCTGGTGATCTTCCTCGACGATCTGCAGTGGAGCGATTCGGCCTCGCTTGCACTGCTGGAAGTGCTGCTGGCCGACCTCGAGACGCGCTGGTTGTTGCTCATCGGTGCCTACCGCGACAGCGAGGTGGGCCCGGATCACCCTCTGCGTGTGACCCTCGACAAGTTGGCCGCACGCGCCACGCCGTTTTCCGAGGTCGCCTTGACGCCGCTCGATCTGCCCACGGTGACCGACCTGGTGTGCGACACCCTGCACAGCGACGGCGCCCGCGGCGGCGAGCTCGCCGAGCTGGTGTTGCAGAAAACCGCGGGCACGCCGTTCTTTGTCAGCGAGTTTCTCAAGACGTTGCACGAGGACGGGCACCTGCGCTTCGAGCCCGGGAGCGGTCGGTGGACGTGGGAGCTGGAACGTCTGCGCTCCCTGCAGATGACCGACAATGTCGTCGACCTGATGGCACAGAAGCTACGCAAGCTGCCGGCACGCACCCGCGCCGTCGTCGAGCTCGCTGCCTGCATCGGTGCGGAGTTCGACGTCGACATGCTGTCGTTGGTGGCGGGACAAAGCCGAGCGCTGATCATGCCGTCGCTGTGGGAGTTGCTGCTGGCCGGCTTCATCCTGCCGGTCGGCAGCGAGTATCGCCTGGCGTTCGCCGCAAGCGCCGGCAACGGCGACGAGGCGACGGGAGCCTCATCCGAGAAGGCCCGTTTCCGTTTCTTGCACGACCGGGTGCAGCAAGCCGCCTACTCGCTCATCGAGCCGGAACAGAGGCCGCACACGCATCTGCGCATCGGACGCCTGCTGATGGCGGCTAGCGAGCGATCAGCGATCAGCGATCTGAGCTTCGACGTCGTCGATCATCTCAACCGCGGACGCGACCTCATCGACGCGCGCGGCGAGCAAGATCGATTGCTGTGGCTCAACCTCGCGGCGACGTGCAAGGCCAAAGCCGCCACAGCATTCGGCCCGGCTCTCGCCTATGCCACGGCCGGCATCAGCCTGATCGACGAAGATCGTTGGCGCCGCGATCCTGGGTCCTGTTTTCGGCTGCACATCGAGGCGGCGGAATGCGCTTACCTCGTCGGCGACTACGAGCGCATGGAAGAGCTGTGCCGAGTGGCTCTCACCCGAGCCCGTTCGCCGCTCGAACAGGCCGAAGTACACGAAGTGCGCATCAAAGCGTGCATGGCGCGCAACGAGCTCACCGAGGCGGTGCAGACGGCGCGTCAGGCACTCCTGCCGCTCGGGGTCCGCCTGCCACGCAAAGCGAGCAAGGCCCACGTGCTCCCGGGCCTGGCTCATGCCATGTGGCTCATCGGCCGCAGACACACCGCCGAGCTGGCGTTGCTGCCGGAGATGACGGATCCGGTTCAACTTGTCGTCATGCGCATCCTGACGACCGTCGCGCAGCCGGCGTACTACGCCGCCCCCGATCTCTTGCCGGTGATCCTGTTGCGCATGGTGGTGATCTCGCTGCGCTACGGGAATACGCCGCTGGCGCCCTATGCCTGGATGTCCTACGCGCACATCATCAACCTCGTCTTCGGCAAGGCGCGTGTCGCCCTGCGCTACGGCGAGTTCTCGCGCCAGCTGCTCGAACACTACGGCGCCACCGAGTACCGCGCCAAGATCGAGTTCATGTTCCACACCTTCGTCCGCCACTGGACGACGCACTGGCGGGAAACGTTGGCGCCGTTGCTTTCGGCCTACCAATACGGCCTGCAGACCGGCGACCTCGAGTACGGGGCAACGGCGATTCATCTCTATTGCTACCACCTGTTCTCGGTCGCCAAGGAGCTGGCCTTCGTCGAGGCGGAGATGGCGCGCTACAACGCCGCCATCGTCGCCATGAAGCAGGTGCGCTCCGAAAACAACGCGCGCCTGCGTTATCAGGTTGTGCTCAACCTGATCGGCGGTTCGGCACAACCGTGGCGCTTGGTGGGCGAGCAGTTCGACGAAGACCAGGCGCTGCCCGAAATGGACCGCGTGCAGGATCAGACGGCGCTGAGCCAGTTTCACTTGTATCGCGCGCAGCTGTCCTACCTGTTCGGACAGAGCGCCGAAGCGGTCGAGCATATCGAACGCGCCGGCGCCTATGTCGAGGGCTTGAACGGTCTGATCTTGATGGCCATCTACCGCCAGTACCAGGCACTCATCCTGCTCGAAGCAGCCGCCAAGCCGGAAACGGCGCCGCGGCTGCGACGCCGCTACCAGCGACGAGCGGCAGCGGCGCGGCGCGACCTGGCCAAGTGGGCGGCGATGGCGCCGATGAACCATACGCATCGCGTCGAGCTCATCGACGCCGAACGCGCCGCCCTGCACGGTCGCGACCTCGAAGCCATCGCACTGTACGATCGGGCCATCGCCTCGGCGCGGGAGAACGAGTACATCGCCGATGAGGCGCTGGCTCTCGAGCGGGCGGCCTACTTTCACCTGGCGCGCGGCCGCGTACGCATCGCCCGCGGCTATGCGCGCGACGCTCGCCACACCTGGCTGCGCTGGGGTGCCGGCGCCAAGGTGGCGCAGCTGGACGCCCTATACCCCGAGCTTCTCTTTGGCGGCGACGGTCGCAACACGGTCGCGACCTCGGCCCTGCACGTCACCGAGAGCACTACGGCGGTCACCCTCGACGACGCCGGGCGCAGCGCCGGCGATCGCCTCGAGCTGAGCACGGTAATGAAGGCATCGCACGCCATCGCCGGCGAGATCATCCTACCGAGATTGCTCGAGCGCTTGATGCGTCTGGCGATCGAGAACGCCGGTGCCGAGAAGGGCTTTCTGATTTTCGAGACCGACGGCCGCCTGTGCATCGAGGCCGAGGGTGCGCTCGACAGCGACATCGTGCCCGTGCTGCGGTCGGTGCCGATCGATACGGCACCCGGTGAAGAAGCGCGCCTACCGGCCTCGATCGTGAAGTACGTGGCGCGCACGCTCGAAGCGGTGGTGCTTAACGACGCCAGCCTCCCCGGTCGTTTCTCTCGCGATCCGTACGTCGTCGCGCACCGTCCGCGTTCGGTGTTGTGCGCGCCACTGCTCGACCAGGGTAAGCTCAGCGCCGTCATTTACCTCGAGAACAATCTGACCACGGCGGCTTTCACACCGTCACGCCTGGAGATGTTGCGCATGCTCTCGGCGCAGGCTGCCATTTCGATCGACAACGCCCGTCTGTACGCCGAGCAGCTGCAGCTCACCGAGGCGCAGTCACGCTTCGTGCCGGGTGAGTTCCTGCACAGCCTGAATCGCGAGACCATCGTCGACGTAGCCCTGGGCGACAACGTGCGCAAAGAGATGACCGTGCTGTTCTCCGACATCCGCGGCTTCACGACGCTGGTGGAGAACATGTCGCCCGCCGAGCACATCGGTTTCATCAATTCCTATTTGAGCTACATGGAACCGGCGATTCGCGACAACGGCGGCTTTGTCGACAGCTACATCGGCGACGCGATCATGGCGCTGTTCGACGGCAGCGCCGACCGCGCCGTGCAAGCAGGCATCGACATGGGCCGCAATCTCGATCGACTCAACGACGAGCGGGCACAGCGCGGTCAGGCGCCGATTCAGATCGGCGTGGGGGTGAACACCGGCATTCTCACGCTCGGCACCATCGGCGGGCCGACGCACATCAAGTGCGGCGTCATTGGTGACAGCGTCAACCTGGCGGCCCGCGTCGAGAGTCTGACCAAGACGTACGGAGCGGCGCTGCTCATCAGCCATCACACGCGCGAACGCCTCGCCGATCCCGGCCGCTATCCGATGCGGCAGATCGCCCGGGTCCAGGTGATGGGCAAGTCGGTTCCGGTCACGCTCTACGAGATCCTCGACGCCGAAACCGCGCCGCGACGTGCCGCCAAGCTGGCCACTCTCGCCGCCTTCGAACGCGGCGTCGCCGCCTACTATCGTGCCGACTTCGCCGCCGCACGCCAGCAATTCGCCACATGCGTAGAACGGTACGAACACGACGTCGCCGCCCGCGCCTACCTGGCGCGCTGCGAGCAGTACGCCGCCACCGACCGGCGCGACGGATGGGACGGCGTCGAGGTGCTGGATCACAAGTAACGATACTCGGTCGATGCTTGCCCCCGTCGCGGGTGCTGCTTGCTGACGACCAAGCTATCATTGTGTTGTGGCCCTTCCACTCGACGCGGTATTGCAACGCACGCCAGAAGGCAAGATCCGACTTCTTCCATGCACCGATTGATTCTACTCACATTCTTGGTGATCTCCTTATCGGCTCCCGTCGGTCGGAAGGAAGCGTACGCCCTGACGCCTTCGCCACCCGCGGCCACAGCGACACTGACGCCGACGAGCAATCCGGCTCGATGTATCGGCGATTGCGATGGGTCGGGCGACGTCACGATCGACGAGCTGGTGCTCATGGTCAACATGGCGCTCGACAGCGCAGCGCTGAACCTTTGCACTGCCGGCGATGGCGACGGCAATGGCGCCGTCACCATCGATGAGA
This sequence comes from Deltaproteobacteria bacterium, assembly GCA_016200585.1. Classification (GTDB taxonomy): domain Bacteria; phylum Desulfobacterota; class Binatia; order HRBIN30; family HRBIN30; genus JACQEN01. Next base: position 4,302 of record JACQEN010000351.1, on the reverse strand, counting down.
TCGTTCAAGCCGTGAACGCGGCCCTCGGCGAGTGTCCGGCGCCAGCAACTCCAACCGCAACACCGGCAGCGGACGGCGCGTTTCGCTGCTCCGCCGGTCCACACGACCAGGCTCCCTGCAGCAGCGACGACGATTGCGCGCCCACCGGCGCTTGCGTCCTGAGCTACGGCGTCTGCGACGGCGGAAGCTACGACGGCTTTGCCTGCGACTGCCCGGACGGCACGTGCGTCAGCGGCTCGTGTCAGGGTGGACCCTTCGCCGGCGACGCCTGTACGGATGAGGCGGGCAATGGGAACTGCAGCGTCGGCGGCGTCTGCGCCGGCACCTCGCACATCTGCCTCGCCGGCGATTTCAGAGCCTACCCGTGCTTGAAGAACGACGATTGCACGGACGACAACGGCACCGCGGAAACATGTGGGGCGACCGCTGAGTTCTGCGATGGCGGCGACTTCGATGGTTCGCCGTGCGTCGATGACACCGACTGCACCGGTGGCGGCAACGGCTGTATCGCGCCGCGTTTCTTCAGGACCGAGACACCCACCAATACACCGGCACCAACCGGCACGCCGAGCCGCTGACGAGGACGAACCCGGGTCGCTGCATCACTCGGCCGGACACCTTGGCGCAGCGCTGCGGTTCATGAAATTGCTCGACCCGCAATGCGCTCGGCCAGCGCCGTCGCGTTGCGCGCAGTCAACGCGTAGATCGAAAGACAGGGGTTGACGCCGAGACTGGTCGGAAAGACGGAGCCGTCGAACACGGCGAGATTGGCGACGTGGTGGTGGCGGCCAAACGCGTCGACGACGCTAGCTCGCGGGTCGGGACCCATGGCACATCCGCCAAGCGGATGAGTGGAGTTCAAGAAGACACTCGACGAGCGCAGTCGCAGCGCACTGATTCCGGCCCGCGCTTCCGACCAATTGCGATACCACTGGGCGTCGCTGCACGCCGGATGCACGCTCTCGGCACCGGCGGCGAACTGGCACTCGGCCATGGCCAGATACGAGCTGCGCACGCCGTCCCAGATGTATTCGTTGATCGGGTAGTCGAGAACCGCACCGCCGTCGTCGCGCAGATGGACTTCACCACCCGGGCTGTCGGGATGGAAGCCGTCGCGGATCTGCGATACCAGCGTGTGCAGGTGGCGCAGCCGTCGCGCGAACTCCGACATCTCGCTTCCGATTCCCTTCCAGAAGTTCATGGTGACAACGGGCTGCGCTCCGGCCGCCTCCATGTTGAAGCCCGCCCGGCCGGCGACACCGTCGCGCCAGGTGAGCTGATCCATGTAGATCGATTGCTGCACGCCGGAGAAGGGATCGACCACCTCCGGCATGAAGGCCAGCGAGTAGTTGTGGGTTTGCAGGAAGGTGCGTTTGCCGATGCGCTCGTAGGGATCGGGAAGCTTGGAGCGCATCAGCAGCGCCGGACTGCTGAGGGCGGCGGCGGCAACGATGATCCACGGCGCGCGTAGCGACACGCGCCGGCCGGTGGGACGAACGCCGCGCGCGTCGAGAGCCAGCCCTTCGACGGCGGTGATGCGATCGCCGCTGAGTTGGAGACGTTCGGCACGCACACGCGTGACCAGCGCCGCACCATGATCGAGAGCATCGGGAATCGCCGTCACGTCCATGCTCTGCTTGGCGCCGATCGGACAGCCGACGCCGCAGTAACCGAGGTTGGCGCAACCGCGTACGTTGCGCTTGATGACGCCGTGCCTCCAGCCGAGCTTCGCCGCGCCACGCGCCAGCAGCTCATTGTTGAGGTTGTGCGTCTCCCACGGTGCGATGTGCAGCCGCTGCTCCATCGTCTCGAACCACGGCGCCATGGCTTCGAGCTCCAAACCTTGGATGCCGAGGTGGTCGCGCCAATAGTTCAACGTCGGCTCCGGCGTGCGGAAGCTGCTCGTCCAGTTCACCGTCGTCGACCCGCCAACCGTGCGCCCCTGGACGATTGCGATGGCGCCGTCTTTCGTGGGGCGAACCCCGCCATCATTATATAGGCGCGCAAAAGAAGGCACCTCGCGCAGGGTGAACTCCTCGGGTGTCGGATAGGCGCCTTCCTCGACGATCAGCACCCGCAGCCCAGCACGCGCCAGGATCTCCGCGCTGATCGCTCCGCCCGCCCCGCTGCCGACGATGGCAACGTCGCCTTCGAGGACGAGGTCGTGATCGAGGTTGTTGCCGACGTGGACCTCGCGCGTGCTCATGCTTGACCTCCGCTGACGGCAGGCCGCTCGATCGGCGGACCGGGGTAGCCGATCTCGGGCCAGGCAGCTCGCTGATCGAACCACGCGAGCACCGACATCGACTGCAGGAAAGCGTACATGCGGCGCAGCAGGTCGAAGCGGCTGCCGCGCGCCGAGCGCAGAAACGATTCGACCGTCGCCGCAGAGGTCTGGCGCCAGCCGCTCCAGGTGCCAACCAGCAGCACGCGCACCGGCAACAGGTCGAGCGTCTCGAAGACGTCGAGAGCTTCGGCCTGCAAGGGCAACGACAGGTGAGCAAGATAGTCGTCGAGGCTGGCCATACCTGCGTCGAGTGCTTGCTTGCGGCCGGCACCGTCGGCGGGCAGGAGATCGCCAAGGACGACCGGCATCACCGCACGCAGGATTTCTTCACCGGCTGGCGACAGCGCCAGGCGCGGCGCAACGGCGGCCGGCGCCGCAACTCGACGCGCAGCACACCCCACGAGGCCGCCAGCCCAGATGGCGGTCGAACCCAACAGCCCCGCCTGCAGTAACCCGCGCCGCGACAGCAGCATGCGGCTATCCATAGGAAGCTCCTAAGCCGCCGCGGAGCTGCGGCGCCCGCCAGTTCGGTCTGTGCGGGCTTGGCGCCTCAAATCCGACGATGAATCGTCGGGCTGAAAACAGGCACCCCGTGAATGGGGTGCGGAACAGGTTGGGAGTTTCAATCCTTGCGCCTGCTTCGAGCGGGCGCCTGATTTCAGCCGGGGCATTCATGCCCCGGTCCAAAGCACGCGTTTGGTCATTGGCGGGCAAAGCCCAGCCGAGCTGCGGCGCCCCATGCAGTCGAGCGCGTTCAGCATCAAACGTTTTGCGTCGTCGCCGAGCGCCGACAGGGTTTCTTCGAGCAGAGCACGATAGAATTCCACCTCGCGCTGGAAGGCGCTCTCGCCCTTGCGCGTGAGGCGCAAGAGGGTGGCGCGGCGGTCGCTCGGATGGTCCTCGCGGCGCACGTAGCCCTGCTCCTCGAGCCGGTCCACCAATCCGGTCATCGTCGACGGCGTCAGTCCGAGTTGGAGACCGATCGCCGCGATCGTACGACTGCCACCGATGCCGAGCGACTGGATGATCAGTCGCTGGCGGACGTTGAGCTCGAGCGTCGTACGCTCCGGATGGCTGGCGGTAACCTGGTGGATCAGACGCATCATGGCACGCGCATGATTCTCTTCGGCCGTCGGCGTTGGCTTGGTCGTTGCGGTCTTCATGTTTTCGTCACCATCACCTCTCGTCTGTCTGGCGCGCAGCGTAGAGCGCTTCGATCTCAGCGGCGTACTTTTCGGCAATCGGCCGCCGGCGTGGTTTGCCGGTGGGCGTAAGCTCATCGCCACCCACGGCCCACTCGTCCGTCAGGATGCGGAAACGCTTGATCTGCTCGACCCGTGCGAGCTTCGCGTTGCCGCGGGCTACGGCCTCGTCGACGACGCGTGCGACTTCGGAATCATCGGCGCCGCGGCCGCCGGTGGCCGCGCGGTCGAGGACGATCAAGGCGACGTTGTACGGCCGGCGGTCGCCGAAAGGCACGACGTGCCCGATCAGAGGACTCTCCGACTTGATTGCCGCGGCGATGTTGGCCGGTGCCATGTTCTTGCCCGCGGCGTTGATGATGATGTCCTTCTTGCGGTCGACGATCGTCAGGTAGCCATCGTCGTCGAACCGGCCGAGATCGCCGGTGTGCAGCCAACCGTCGGCATCAATGGCCTCGGCGGTCGCCTGTGGATCGCCACGATAGCCTTTCATGATGACCGGTCCGCGCACCAGCAATTCGCCGTCGCCGGCCAGCCGCATCTCGATGCCCGGGAGCGGCTTGCCGACGGTTCCCGGACGGACTCCACCGGGCGGGTTGATCGTGCTGTTGCCGGTGCACTCCGACGCGCCCCACATCTCGACGATTTCGATGCCGATGGCGGCGAAGAAATCCAAGACGTCGACCGGCATGGGCGCAGCGCCGACGCCGAAGAACTCGCACTGGTCGAGTCCGAGCATGGCGCGCAGCTTGGCGAAGAACCGCTCGTCGGCTGCCTGCCAGCGGCGTTCGAGGTCCGCAGAGACGCTGCCTG
>JACQEN010000350.1 GCA_016200585.1 Deltaproteobacteria bacterium | reverse complement strand
GAGTGGGGCACAGGCGGTGAGCCGGATGTCGTTGTTGTTGAGACACAACGCGACGCGGAACGTGCAGCTGTGATTCGTGAGGTTGCCATCGAAGTCGCAACTCGGATCGCCTTCTTGACACGTCAGTCGATTGCGCGGGATGCCCTTGGCGCTCAACGGCGGGACGGGCACGACTTCCCACTCGATGTTGCAGTCGGTCCGCAAAGGTCCACCACCCGGGCTACACGGATTTCCGGGTGCGAAGTCGGTGCAGCCGATGACCGCTCCCGGCGTAGGAGTTGCCGTCGCTGTGTTGCTGGGCAGCGGCGTTGCCGTCGGCGTCCACGTCGGCGCTCCAGGAACAATCGTATGCGTGGGTGTGGGTGTCAGCGTTACGGTGGGCGTCAGAGTTCGCGTGCGCGTCGGAACCGGCGTTCCCGGTGGGATCAGCTGGCAGCGACCCTGTTGGTTCGACCACTCGAGCTGGATCGTATAGCCGGCCAAGACTCCTTGCTGCCCGTTGCAGATGTCGCCGATCTCGCCGTTGGTCGCATCGTACCAGGCCAGAGGCGGCCCGACACCGATGGCGGGGCCGAGACCGACTTCCGCATCGGTGACCGCTTCGATCACCTCGTGTGACGCGACCGACGTCAGGTTGTTGAACATCAGTGGGTCGGAGCCGCAGCCAAAGTCGCAACCGCTCCCGGTTCCTTCGTCGGGAACGACGCCGTAAAAGATGTTCTGCGGCGAGCGCGCGATGGTATTGTGGTAGGCGCAAAAGCCACCGTTGGCGCAGGAGCGGCTGCCGTCAGCGAGCACGATCTGCACGCCGTGCGGAAAATGGAGCATGTACAAGGTGTCCGCCGTGGGGGCCGGCAGGACATGCGCGTTGATCTGGGCGACGATCTCGGCCTGGATGTCGGTGTCGTGGAGCAACGTGCCGGTGTGCGAAGGGGTAATGGTAATCGCCCCGGCGTAGGTGCCGCGACCGATGATCTGGTTGGTTCCTGGCCCGCCGTTCTGGGCGCGGATGGTGGTGTTGTATTCGGTCAGCCAGTCGAACATCGGACTATCGGTCAGTGCCGAATAAAAGCCGCCGATATTGACGCGCACGGTGGCGTCGACGTTCGGTCCCCAGTTGATGCTGTAGATCTGAACCTGCGAGAGGACGTGGCCGCCGTAGTAATTCAGATGAGGCAGTGGCGCGGCGGCGAGGGGAGCTGCGGCGCGCTGGTGGACGCCGCGTCGCGCCGCCTGAGCGCTTGGCGCCGCAAGGGCCAGCCAGACGGTGCAGACCGCTACCAGCCAAAGCAGCGATCGCGGCCGAGCCGTCATCGTCGCTCGCATGCGGAGTCTCCCAGTGCTCACAGGTCCGCAGAAACTACTTCGGGCACCGCTCTCACGCAATGCGGAAATTTGTCGATGGCGACGTGCCGACGTCGCCTCGCCGTCAGCCGGCGGTACGCTCCGGAAGTGTGACGCTGAGCTTGTGCCCCTTGAACTTGATGCCGTTCAGCTTCTTCATAACACGATTGGCGGCGGCCTCGGCGACGTCGACCAGGATGGTACGGTCGAGCACCTTGATGGCGCCGATTTCTTCGCGCGGCACACGTGAGAGACCGACGATGACGCCGACGACGTCGCCCGGACCGATCCCCTGGACCTTCCCGACGTTCATCAGTAATCGCGTCATGCCGGGCTCGTGTGACGTCGTCGAGTCGAAGCTGCGGTCGCTGCGCGGACGTTCCTTCGCGTGCGGCCTGGATTCTTGCCGGCCGTCGCCGCGTCCGTAGTCTGCGCGCCGATCGTCGCGCCGTCCGTAGGGACGCTTGCGCTCGTCGTATTCGCCACGCGGTTGGTAGGACGTTTCCTGCGGTCGATCTTCGGGAATCGGTTGCAGCTCGCGCGGCTTGTCGGCGCCAAGCAAGTGGATCAGGGCGCTGGCAATGTCGGTGGGGGCGTAGCCTTGTTCCAGCAGTTGGTCGAGCATTTCGTCCTGTTTGGGAAACTCGCCCTTCTCCAGGGTCTCGCGCAGGGTTTCGATGAATTGATTGCTGCGCTTCTGCTCGACTTCCTCCGCCGACGGCACGCGCGCGCGCCGTACTTTGCCCTTGGTGGCGCGGATGATCTGCTGCATCTTGTAGATCTCGCGACCGGCGACGAAGGTGACCGCGCGGCCGCTGCGACCGGCACGTCCCGTGCGGCCGATGCGATGTACGTAGTCTTCGGCGTCCTGCGGCAGGTCGTAGTTGAATACCACTTCGATGTCTTCGATATCGAGTCCGCGTGCCGCGACGTCGGTCGCCACCAGGAACTCGAAACCGCGCCGCCGGAATCTGGCAACGACGCGCTCGCGCATCGCCTGGGTCATGCCGCCGTGCAATTTGTCGCAACCGTAGCCGCGCGCTTCCAGGTGTTCGGCGAGCTCGTCGACCATGAGCTTGGTGGCGCAGAAGATGATCGCGTACTTGATATCTTCGGCATCGATCAAGCGGCACAGCACTTCGACTTTGCTGCGCCGGTCGACTTCGTAGTAGACCTGCTCGATGGCCGGTACGGCCATCTGCTGTGCCTCGATGCGGATGTTTACCGGATCGCGTGCGAAGCGGCGGATCAGCTGCTGGATCGGCGCTGGCATGGTGGCGGAAAAGAACGCGGTCTGGCGCTCGGTCGGGGCTTGTTCGAGGATGGTTTCGATGTCGTCGCGGAAACCCATGTCGAGCATGCGATCGGCTTCATCGAGAACAACCATGCGAACCTTGTCGAGGCGCAGCGAACCCCGCTCGAGATGATCCATGACGCGGCCCGGCGTGCCGATGATGATTTGCGCCCCTTCGCGCAGACCGCGTAACTGACGATCGTAAGCCTGTCCGCCGTAGATCGGCAGCTCGCGCACGCCACGCTTGAACAACGCCAGCTTGGCGACTTCTTCGGCTACCTGCATGGCCAGCTCGCGTGTCGGACAGAGGATCAATACCTGTGGGGCACGCAGGTGAGGGTCAACCTTTTCGATCGCCGGGATGGCGAAGGCAGCGGTCTTGCCCGATCCGGTTTGCGATAAGCCGGCCACGTCGCAGCCTTCGAGCAACTTCGGGATCGTCTCCGATTGGATCGGCGAGGCTTCTTCGAAACCGATCTTCGAAACTGCTTTGAGTAATTCAGGCGAAAGCCCGAATTCGGGAAATAGCTTCTTCTGCATTGGGGTTTTGTGAAAATTTCGCGAGGGCTGCTTTGTAGCGCCTGCTGGAAGTGCGGTAACGTAGCGTAATCCCCGTTTCCCGCGCAACTGCCGCCGGCGATTCGGCGAATGTGTCTTAGCGGAGGTCGAGTTTGTCGATATGGTGGCCGCGTGTACGTCGGTTACAGTGAAGAAGGAGCTCGGTAGATGACAGAAAGCACCCAAACACCCTCTAACCGGTCATTGACGTACACACTTTGGGCCCTGCAGGGATTGCTCGCGGCCCTGTTCCTGTTCGCTGGCGGGATGAAGCTGGCTCTGCCGCTCGACAAGCTTACCGGACCACTCCCCGTGTCGCTGCCGGGCTGGTTCATGCGCTTCATCGGTTTCGCCGAGGTGTTTGGCGGCCTCGGCTTGGTTCTGCCCGGGCTTACCGGCATTCAACCGGGGCTGACGCCGCTGGCCGCGGCTGGCTTGGCGATCATCATGATTGGCGCAACCGTCATCACTTTCATCGGCGATGCCGGTCCGTTGTTTCCGCTGATCACCGGGCTTCTCCTGGTCTTCGTTGCCTATGGGCGCTGGCGCTTGGCGCCGCATCACGGGTCGTGAACGACGGCACAGCGCCGTTGACACCCGCTTGTCCGCGCGGGTGCGTTCACAGCCACAGCCACCACGCGCCCAGGAGCAACACGTCGGCGGCGATGAGCGCGTTGGTGACGGCGTGGGCGACGATGGCATCGCCGACGCGGCCGTGACGCCGCTGTGCTAAAGCGTAACCGATTCCCGCCAGCGTGCCGGCGACCCAGCGCTGGTGCAAGGCGCCGAAAGCCAGCGATGACAGCAGGAGCGACGACCAGGTGAAGGTTCGCGGCGAGATGGCGGTGAAGTCCGCCGCGACCAGTCGTCGCAGGAGAAAGCCTCGGAACGCCAGTTCCTCGGCGATCGATACCGTCAACACCGAGCCGAGGATGCGAAACACCAACCACCCGCAACGCGCCGCCGCCGACATCCCGTCGAGGTGTTCCTTCCACGCGGATACGTGTTCGAAGTTGGGCGGCGGTTCGAGCCCCAGCCACAAGATGAACACTGCGACACCGATCGCGACCGCTTCCCATGACGGCCGGTAACCGCGCCGCGGCAGGTCGCCGCGATAGGCCCAAAGCACAACCGCCACGACGACGAACCGCAAGGGGTAGAAATAGTCGAAGCCCGCGGTGAATAGGCCGGTCGTCATCGCTGTGGCGATCAGCGCCAACAGCGGGCCGAGATAGACGGCTGTCGGGTTCCACGTCTCTTCTACGGGCGCTGCTTCGGCGCGCGCAAGAAAGGTCGAGCGCCGAGACAGCGCGACAATGCCGAGGGCGATGGCGCAGTACATCACCCAGCCAGCCTTTGAATGGAACCCGCCTTCGGCGATGGCCGGCGATACCCAGCGGCCCAACGCAATGAGCGCCGCGATACGCACCACGTTCGCCGTCAACACCGCGCTGACCCCGAGCGGCAACAACAGCCAGGCGTGCGGATAGCGCAGGCGTCGTCGATCGAGCCACAGGAACGTGCCGAGAAAGATGACGATCAGCCCAACGCCCTCGTAGCCGCCGCATGCCGTTGCGATGTGCACGACGTAATCGTCGATGCCCAACAGAAGACGATCGCGATCGACAACCGGCGTCCTGCCTGTCAGACGCAACAGTCCTGCTGCGCCTTCAAGCGTCATCCGCCCCAGCCCCTTGCCTAGTTGGCTGCCTGCACGTCCCGCCGCCCACGCCGCCAACCCCACCGCGCTCCCAACTGCCAGTGAACGGCGTGAGCGACGCAGCACAGCGGTGACCGAACGCAACGGCAGAGCGATGGCCGTCGCACTCAACAGCACTGCCGCGCCAAGTGCCGCCCACGCGACCAACCACAAGCCCGGCGATGCGGCGCCAGAAAAGGTTGGACCGAAGACGTATCGGGTGACTGCGGAGAAAACGGAGAAGCAAGCCGCGTTGACGAGAAGCGGGACGCCAACCGCATGCTGGGTCTGAAACGCTGGCGAGGTCGGGCTACTCCCCCGGCGGAAATTCTTGCCGTCGGTCAAGAACGCCGCCGTCACGGCGGCCAGCAATACCGCCCCGAACGGGTCGAGCACGCCGAGCGCGCTCCACCATCCGCCACGCAGTCGAAGAGAATCAGCGGAAAAGGAAACGCTGACGAGCAGATACTCCGCGAGCAGCAAAATGCCCGCGAGTGCCGACCGCAGCCAAGGAAACCTGGCTGCGCGTCGACGGTCGGACCTTAGCGTCTGCGGCGCCGTCCTCGGAACACCAGCAGGCCGCCCGCCAACAGTGCCAAGCCCATGGAAGCGGAGCCGGGATCGAGCTCAGGCACTACGCTAATCGCCAATGCCGCGTCGGCGACCAGCAACATCGAGGCGACCAAGGTGAACACTCCCGTCATCTTCATGAGCAACCCTCCGGTTGGATGCCTATACGTGCGACAGTCGACGGAGTCAATTCGATTAGGGTTAAGTTCAGCGTGGTTTCCTATCGAAGTCTCGATGCCACGGTTCTAGCGTGGCGGCGCGCCCACCAACTCGCTGCGGCGGCGCTGCAAGAACCGCCGGACGGCGGGATCGGCTTCGAGACCGATGGCGCGCTCATAGGCCGCGGCCGCTGCGTCGACTTGGCCGGCGCGCGCCAGCAACTCGGCGCGCGCCGCCCAGTAGGGTTGATAGTTGGTCAGTCGTGAATCGCCGGCAAGCTCGTCGAGGACTGCGAGCCCGGCGGCCGGTCCGCTCGTTTCCGCAACAGCGACGGAACGGTTGATTGCTACAACCGGCGAACCGGTGATTCTCAGCAGAACGGCATAGATGCTTTCGATCGCCGCCCAATCAGAGCTGCAGCCGAGCCGGCGAACGACGTGTGCGGACTGCACCGCTGCCTCGAGTTGATAGCGTCCGGTGCCCGGCATGGTGCTGGCGCGACGCAGCAAGGTTTCGGCTTCATCGATCAGTTTTGCGTCCCACAACTGCGGATCTTGCTCGGCAAGCGGCATGTACTCGCCGCACGCATCGCGCCGCGCCTCGCGTCGCGACTGGGCGTAGAGCATCAAAGACAATAGGCCCAACGCTTCGGGCTCCTCCGGCAGCAGCGAGACAACCAGGCGACCGAGCCAGATGCCCTCGTCGGCGAGGTTGCGGCGCCGAGCCTCCGTGCCAGCCGGGTCCGACCAGCCTTCGGCGAAGGCCGCGTAGATCGCTTCGAGCACGGAGTCGAGACGCTCGGCAAGCTCGTTGCGCTCGGGGACGTCGAACGGGATCCCGGCCTCGCGAATCTTGTTCTTGGCGCGCACCAGGCGCTGCGCCATGGTTGCGGGCGAAACGAGAAATGCCGAGCCGACGGTGGCCGCATCGAAACCAAGGATGGTCTGCAGGATCAGCGGGGCACGGATGGCGCGATCGATGGCAGGGTGAGCGCAAGCGAACATCAGAGAGAGACGGTCGTCGGGCAGCATGGCTTCGCTTGCGGCGGTGGCGGCGACCTCGTCGGCCATCAACTGCAAATGACCCGTGGCCTGTTCACCGCTCTGTTGCCGTCGCAGCGCGTCGATCTGTTTGCGTCGCGCCACCGTCAGCAGCCAAGCCTCGGGATTCTTCGGAACGCCGCCGGCAGGCCAGTCGACGAGGGCAGCCGCAAAGGCCTCGGAAAGGGCGTCTTCCGCGCTCGCCAAATCACGTGTCCGCCGCGCCAGAAAGGCGACGAGCTTGCCGTAGCTCTGGCGTGCGATGGCCGCGGCCGTGTCGTGGGCGAGCGCGCTGTTCTCGGCTGGCATTGGTGTGGCTACGGTCGTTCCTCACGGCGTCACAACGGCCAGATCGGACGCACCTCGACCGACCCGCGAGCGGCGCTCGGACAACGCGCCGCCCAAGCCAGGGCCGTGTCGAGATCGGGCACGTCGATGATGTGGTAGCCGCCGAGCTGTTCTTTGGCTTCGGCGTAAGGCCCGTCGATGACCTGGGTCTTGCCGCCGGCGACGCGCACGGTGGTTGCGGTCGTTGCTCCACGCAGGCGGTCTCCGGTCAGGTAAATTCCCGCCTTCTTCATTGTCTCGACATAGGCGGCGCAGTGCGGCATGCGTTCATCCATCATGGCGACACGCTCGTCGTCGTTTTCGTAGATCAGAAGCATATACTTCATGTCGCTCTCCTTGCCTCGATGGTTTGTACCGCTCGCGCCTTCAGACTTGCGCCGGACCCTGGCAGTTGATCATCCAGGGTACACCAAAGCGGTCGGTCACCATGCCGAAGCGTTCGGCCCAGAAGGTCTGTTGCATCGGCATACGCACCGTCCCGCCTTTTTCCAACGCCTGAAAGATACGTTCGGCTTCCGCCGGCTCATCGACGGCGAGCGACACGGAGAAGCCCTTCATTGGTTCCTGGAACTGCGGCGGACTGTCGGAGCCCATCAGCACCTGGTCGCCGAGAACGAGGCGGGCATGCATGATCTTGTCAAGCCAGTGCGCCGGGATATTCTCGGCGCTTGGCGCATCTTTGAACGTCAGCATCATCTCGATCTTGCCACCGAGACACTGTGCGTAGAAGGTGAACGCTGCCTCACATTGACCGTCAAGCGTCAGATAGGGATTCAATTTCATCGCTGAGCTCCTTTACATCGAAGATGGTTGTAGGATCGAGTCGACGATCACGGCCTTGCTTCTTTGCCGCAATCCTTCAACTGCATCCATACTCCCACGACGTACGGCGCTCGGCGAGATCGACAGAAGGGGCGGATTTTTTTTCGCTAGCGTTGCGCCCGGGCACCGCCAGCGAGTTGAGCCCACGACGGTGCTCTGCCGGCACCGTCGTGAAATTGGCCTCCCGGCTGCTGTCAGTCGCGTACGGGCAAGCCGCTTGGGACCGAGTCCGGGATGGCCTTGCTCATGTCCATCGCGTCGGGTGCGGTGAGCGCTTCGAGGAACGTCAAGAGATCGTTGACCTCGGCGTCCGCAAGCGAACGAGGCTTGGCCGTCAAGGGATCGAGGTTAGCCAGGATCGCTGCCAACGTGATCGGATCGCCTTGATACGTCGACACCAGCGCCGGGGCATTTTGCATCACATTGTAGTTGCGCAGCGACGTGGCCGGATCGAGGTGGTGACGGACGGCACCTTCGAGGGTGGCGTATGCTCCGTCATGCATCCACGGACCGGTGACGGCGACGTTGCGCAGTGGCGGCGTGCGGAACTTGTAGCGGTCGGCGGCCAAGCCGGTCTCGCGGCCGCGCCCGTAGTCGAGTGGCGCTTCGCTTCCTTTGCCGGGGCCGAGTTGCGGTATAGCGATGTCATGATGTTGCTGGTCGGTAAACAGGTTGCCGCTGTGGCAGTCGCTGCAACCGGCTTTGCCGAAGAACAGCATCGCTCCTTGCTTGGCGTTTTCCGACAGCGCATTGGCGTCACCGGCGACGTAGCGGTCCCACGCGCTGTCGAGCAGCGTGCAGGCGTCGACCTCGAAAGCGGCGATGGCATTGGCGGCGTGCTGGAAGCCGAGCTGCCCGCTTGCGACATCGGGGAACGACATGTTGAACAAGGTGACGTATTCGGGAATCGCCAAGACGCGTTGCATCAACGCCGCCCAGATTCCGGTAAAGTCGTTGTCGGCCAGCGCTGCGACTTCGTTGGGTTGTCCAAGCACGTCGACATCACCCCGCGCGCCGCGCATTTCATCGCGCGACGTTACCGGAAACATCGCTTGCGCCGCCAGAATGCTTTCCAGGCCCGCCGGCAACGCGGCATGCGCCGGCGTGCTGAAGCCGGCGGCCGGACTGCCGGTGACGCGACTGTCCCAGAACATGCTCGTCCACAGCGGCGCACCGCGGTCGAAGACCTCCGGAGCGTTGCGTGGGATCAAATTACGGCCTGCCCCGCGGACGCGTGCTGGACCGAGGCCCGCACCTCCCGTGCCGATCGAAACCGGCAGTCCATCGCCCATGTGCAACAACGGATGGTGGCAAGTGGCGCACGAGATATCGCGGTTGCCGCTCAGCAGCTTGTCGAACATCAGCGCTCGCCCGAGCTCGACCTTTGCAACTGCCGGCTTCGAGCCAACCTCCAGCGGCGTAATGTGCGCCGAGCGCATGACGCTGTGCAAACTTGCGTCGGCTGTCGACGAATCGGAAACCCCACCGCCACAGCCGCCAACCAGCACCAATGCCGCACCCAGGGTCAGTGTCCGAGAAGCTCGCATACCCCACCTCCTGCCAGACCTGGCAGGCGTGCGTCGTGGCAAGAAACGATCCGTTCCTGTGCAAGCAGTAACGCTTGAATCGTTTTAGGCGTCTTCTCGTCGCTGACGAAGACGGCCAGCCACACCATCGAATCGTGTTACGATGTGTTGCATTCTTGCGAAACGGCGGCGCGCGAGGCGGGCGAAGCGATCGGCCCCGGCTTGAGATCTGATCCTTGTCGTGTCGAACCGTGTCGATCGTCAGCGCGGCATCGGGAACGGTGTGATGAACGCCACGATGCAGAGTGACGTGGATCAGTGAATCGCGGGACGATCGCCGGTTGGTGAGATTGACGTTGGCATGACCGGCACAGTATGAAGTCAAGTGTCCCCGTAGGCTGATTCTTTAGGAGGGCGTCATGAAGTCACGTGTCGGTATCGAGGGGTTCATCGTCGGGATACTTGCACTGCTGATCTTTGCGGTGCCGTCACTGCAAGCGGCCGAATGCCAGAAGGCTTGCGGCGGCGTAAAGGCGGTCGCGATTCGTCAAGGCAAGGCGGCGTTGAGGAGCTGTAAGCTCGCTTGTCGTGACGCGACGACGCGCCACGATTGTCGCAGCGCCTGCCGCGACGCCTTCAAACAAGCCCGGGACGCAACCAAGTCGACCTTGGCGGACTGCCGCCAGGCGTGCCAGCCGGCCGATTCATGCGAGGCGCAGTGTCTCGACGGTGCGCGGCAATGCTTCGCTCCGATTGTCGATCAGGTGCAGATCTGTGGCCGTGATTGTGCCTCCGGCGCCCGCGCCGCCGCCGCCGCATGCGCGGATCAACCCAATCCAATTCCTTGTCTCATCGGTGCCGCGCAGCAGCTCGAGCAATGTGCGAGCGCTTGCGCCAGCGGTGCGAGCCAAGAGATTCAAGCTTGCCACGATGCGGCGGCAACTTGCGTTGTCGGATGCCGTCCTCCCAACACGAATACGTGCACCGATGCTTGCGTCGGAACGGCGGGGGCCTGCATCGAGCCGCTGGCGGGTCAGTTGGTTACGTGCGCCGATGGTTGCGTCAACGATCTGACTCAAGCGGCTGCGCCGTGCCTGTCGTTGCCCGATCCCATTCCGTGTCTCCTTGCCCTTGCCCCACAGGCGCTGAACTGCGCTCAAGGCTGCAAGGATGCTGTCCTGCCTGCGGCCGACGCGTGCGGCAGCGATCTCACCGCGTGCGCTCAAGCCTGTGCACCGGATGCATGCCACGCGGCGTGTCTAACGTCGCTGCAAAGCTGTGCCGCGGGTGTTGAGCCGACGGTGGAGAGCTGTGGGCTGGCGTGCGTCAATCAGGCCTATCAAGCCGGACCTGCTTGCTTGTTCCAGCCGGATCGGGCGGCGTGCTTGACCAACCTGGCACAGCAGTTCCTGCAATGCGGGCAGGCGTGCCTGACTGCCGCGGGCGGCGATGTGACGCAGTGCAAGTCCGACTACAGCGGTTGCGGTCAAGCGTGTCCGTGAGGATCCACGCTCAGCCGTTCGGTGTGATGACGGCACGCCCGTGGATCTGGCCGGCACGCAGCCGGTCGTAGACCTGCGCGGCTTGATCGAGGGGGAACAGCTCGACCTGCGGCTTGATTTGTCCGGCTTGCGCCAAGGCCACCACTTCCGCCAGCTCGGCGATGCTTCCATAAAACGTGGAAGCGATGCACAGCTCAGTGGGCACGCCGAGGTAGCTGTACTGCAAGGAGCCGCCGGCGATGCCTACCAGTGTTAGATGTCCCAAGCGGCGTGCCACGCTGACCGCGAGTTGCAATGTGGCATCCGAGCCGACGATATCGAGCACCAACTCGGCACCGGCGCCGTGTGTCAGATCACCGATGTGCTCGGCCGCCCGGCCGTCGGCGACGACGACCGCATCTGCACCGAGGGCCTGCGCGGCCGCAAGCTTGTCGGGCAACGTGTCGACGGCGATCACCTGTACCGGCGACAGCGCTTTGAGAATCTGAATCGCCATCTGCCCGAGGCCGCCGGCGCCGATGACCACGGCGGTCGATCCGGGACGCAGCACCGACAGCGAGCGTTTGACGGCGTGATAGGTCGTCAAACCCGCGTCCGTCAACGGCGCCGCCTGCCGCGGATCGAGACCATCGAGCGGACAGAGGAAGCGCGCCGATGGCACGAGCATGTGGCTCGCCATTCCGCCGTCGAGCCCGAGCCCGCCTCCGGAGAACAACGGCGCCTTCTCGCAGTAGTTCTCGGCGCCGACGCGACACGTCGCGCAACGACCGCAGCCCCAGACGCTGTAGGCGATCACCGGCTCGCCGGGAGCAAATCCGTCGACGCCCGGACCTACCTTTTCGACCCATCCGGCGTTTTCGTGCCCGAGGGTGAACGGTAACGCGTAGGGCAAGGCGCCGGGGGCGTCCATGATGTGCAAATCCGAATGACAGACACCCGCGCCGGCCACTTTGACGAGGACCTGTCCCGGTCCGGGCTCGACGATGTCGACGTTGCAAAATTCCGCTGCTGCCTGCCACTGCGTAATACGATACGCCTTCACGGATTCCTCCTGTCGCTGCGCTTGGCTGCGGTGGTTCAGAACTTGCGCGGCAAGGAAAACGGTCCGCGCCCGAGCTGGCGGTAGAAGCCGACGAAGTCGTTGGCCAGCTTGGCGCCGATCGCCTCGTTGGCGCAGATCGCGTGGCAGTTGTTGCAGCTGATGCAGCCGCGTTGGCTGGTCTTGACGCGTGCCTTCTTACGGCTGTCTTCGACATAGACTTCGAGGACGTTGGCCGGACACACGAGCGTACACAGCCGGCAACCGTCGCATTTCTCGACGTCGATATCGACGCGCTGGAAGATGCATTGCGCCGGATCATCCCAATCCGGAAAGTGACGCCGCTCTTGCTTCGACAACAACGCCATGGTCGCTCCTCCGCTCAGTACAAGATTTCTTTCTTGCCGTCTTCGAACCAGACGATTTCGTGCGTGTCACGGGCGATCGGCCGCGTCGGGTCGCCGACCGGATAGCCAACGGTGATGGCTTCGCTGATTTCGTACGGCGCCTCGACGCCGAGGCGAGCGCACCACTCACGGCTCTGATTGAGTAGCTTCGAGAAGCCGATCCAGCAGGTGCCCAGTCCGAAGCTCTGCGCCGCCAGCACGATGTTGGTGCCGCAGATGCCGATGTCGATCTCGGGTGTGCCGATGCCGCGCTTGTCCATCAACAGCAAGATCACCGTCGGGGCGCGATGGAAGACGGCAAAGCGTCCCTGCGCGATCAAGGTCGCCACGGTCATCGGCACCGGGTGCAGCATGTTCGGCTGCAAGCGATTGAACAGCCTGGTCTTGGCGCGGGTGGCGAAATGACGCAACGACCCGGCGCGGTGGGTGGTGTAGTCGAAGCTCGTCGACAGCTTCTTGCAGGCGCCGGCGCAGTACTCCTCCATGCCCTGGATCATGGCGGCGTCGCGCACGACGAGAAACTTCCACGGCTGGCAGTTGCCCTGCGACGGCGAGTAGCGTCCCATCTCCAGCATGCGTCGGATCAAGTGCGGCGGTACCTGGCGGCGTTTGTACTTGCGGATACTGCGCCGCTCCAGCATGGCTCGTTCGACGGCGTTCCAATCGGCGCCGACGGGAACCTCGGTGATCTTGGAGACCCGGCCGGCGTCGGCCTCGATCTGTTCCGCATCGTCGAGCCGTGCGACCGCAGCATTCGTCTCCGCCATGGCAGCTCTCCTTTCCTGCGTGCTTCGTTAGACCTTCTGAACGTCGACCGACACACCGCGCGGCCCGAAGTTCGGGGCGCCGTACAGGGCGCGGTAGTGCAGTTGTCCGTAGTCGCCGGCCAGATGCAGCGACTTCCAGGAGCCGACGATCGGCTCTTGTTGCCCCCTATGCTGCGCGAACTGAAAGTTCTCCCAGGCGTGGTAGATGATCACCTGGCCCGGTTGAGCGGACGGCGCGACCTTCAACACGCACTCGAAGGCGCCGAGGTCGTTGAAGATGCGCACGCGGTCGTTGTCGGCGAGCTGGCGCGCCGCGGCGTCGTCTTTGTTCATGTACAGCACCGGCTCACCGCGTTGCAGCCGCAGCAGCGTCGCCTCGCTGCGCCAGATGGTGTGGATGCTCCAACGGGTGTGTCCGCCGGTCACGCGCAACGGATAGTTGCCGCCAGCGGCGGGCGGCGGCTTGTGTACCGGCAACGCTTCACCCGCGGCAACATACCAGTCGTGGTCGAGGTGAAACTGCTGGCGCCCCGTCAGGGTCGGCCACGACTCTTTCTCTTCGACCTGCCAGGCGTTGGGATAGAGCGGGCGCTTGAAGTCGACGTCGCTGCACATGTTGCTGAACGGGCCGTACGGGCCGTTGCGTTTGATCGGGACGACGCCGCGTTGGATGGCCTCATCCCACGTCGTGCCCTCGCAGATCTCCGAGCGCTGGAAGATGTAGTCCATGCCGGTGCGCGGGTCGGCCGGGTCGAAGGTGCCGCCCTTGCTCCAGGCGTCGAAGAACTGCGCCAGATCGACATTCTTGCCCGATGCGTCCTTTGCCTTCACGCCCCCGCGGGCTTGGGCGCGCTGCTGAATGCGCTGGGCCAGGCTGCCGAAGATCCACCACTCGTTGCGCGACTCGCCGAGCGGCTCAACCGCCTTATCATTGAGGACGAGGTACGGCAGGAATCCCCAGGCGTACTTGATGCCGATCTTCTCGTAGTAGCCGGCGGCGGGCAGGACGATGTCGCTGTGCATGCCGGTCGTCGACATCTGCGTGTTGACGTTGACGACCAGATCGAACTTCGGCCACAGGTGCTCGAGGGCGATCTGCGGTGACGGCCATTGGCGCAGCGGATTGTCGGCGTTCACCACGAACACTTTGGGCGATTTGTCCGGCGCCGGATGGATCGGCATCCAGCCCTTGGCGACCGCCGTCTGCATCGCTGCATCCATTCCGAGAGGATTGCCGGCGTCGTTGTTGGCCGCGGCGCCCATGGTGGGGGCGTAGCCGCCGTGGACCTGAAGCCAGGGCAAGACAGGGGAAAACGCCTTGCGGTGCGTGCGCTCGGTGATGAAGGCTTCGACGTCGCGCACCGCCGGGCGCCCGACGACCTGCAGCGCCAGTTTCATCCACGAGGATACCTCTCCGGTGCTCAGCTCCTGGAAGCCGCTCAGCGACCACCAGGCGCCGAGCCGCAAGCCGCCGCCGGGTTTGCCCTGATTGCCGGTGAGAGCCATCAGCAGCGCGAACGAGCGGTGCATGAGATCGCTGTGATAATGTTTGCAAGCGCCGGTGGAGGCGTAGATCAATGCCGCTTTCGCCGCGGCCATGCTACGGGCGGTTTGGCGGATGACCTCGGCACGGATCCCCGTCGTCTTCTCCGCCAACTCGGGCGTGTAGCCGGCGTTCAATTGCCGGCGTAGTCGTTCGTAAAGCGGCTCCACGTCGACACGCGTGCCGTCGGCCAACGGCACGTGCTTGCGACCTTCGAGCGCCGGCTTGATCTCGCCGAGCGCCAACGTCGCCTTCTTCATTCCTTGCGCTCCGGGCGCCAGCACGGCGACATTTTGCTTCTGATCCCAGAGGTAGAAGACGTCGTCGCGGCCGCCGCGGACGACGTCGCTTTCGCGCAAGAAACGACCGTTGTCGGTGCGTAGCAGGAAGGGCAGGTCGGTCTGTTCTTTGATGTACTCTTCCTTGCACAGATTCTCGGCGATCATCACCTGCGCCATCGCCAACGCCAGCGCCGGGTCGGTTTCGGTTTTCGGGTTAAGCCAGAGATCCGCGTGCGTTGCAGTGGCGTTGAAGTCCGGAGCGATGACCACCAGGTGCGCGCCGCGATAGCGCGCTTCGGTCAGAAAGTGCATGTCGGGAATGCGCGTGTAGAGCGGGTTGGCCGACCACAACACGATGTAGTCGGAGTTGAAGTAGTCATCGGCGGTTCCGTCGTTCATGAACATGCCATAGGTCTGAATCATGCCGACCGGCATGTCGCCGATGCCCGAGAAGGTGTCGAGCGTAGTGGCACCGAGCAGGTCGAGGAAACGATTTTCGGAAGCGGAGTCCGGACCGTGGTCGAAGTTCGGTCCGGGAGTGGCCACGATGGCTTCGGTGCCGTGCACCGCTGCCGCGTCGATGATGCCGTCGGCGACCTTGTCCAGCGCTTCGTCCCAGCTGATACGCTTCCATTGGCCGCCGCCGCGCGGACCGACGCGCTCGATCGGATAATGCAAGCGCTGCGGCGAGGCCATGAGCTTGCTGTAGCAAGCGCCTTTCTGGCAGCCGCGCGGAAAGAAATCCGGCGCTCCGCCGCGTCCGCCTTCGTCGTAGACCTGCGACTGCTCCTCGCGCCAGACCACGCCGTCCTTGACGTAGACGTTCCAAGCACAAGCCGACATGCAGTTGGCGCGGTTGTGGGTCGAGTGCACGACCCGGTCCCAAGCCCACTTCTGACGATAGACGTCTTCCCAGTTGCGATAATTGGGAAGCGATGGCAGTACGGTCCCTGGCACGCTCTCTGCGGTTTCGGCGAACCCGAATCGATCGAGCGACAGCAACAACGCCGCCGCGCCGGTGGAGCGGAGAAACTTACGGCGCGTCAGTTTCATGCTGGCCCTCCTGGATCTGGGTCGGAGCGATTCGGCTGTCCTGCGCGTTGCGACGGCCGGAAAGCGAAGTGTCGCCCCGCGGCTGCGCCGGGCGGTCGTCGAGATCGGTGCCGAGCAGCCGTCGTGCGATACCGAGCAACTGGGTGCGGTGCGCCGCGAGTTGCTGCGGGCTCAGCGGGTCGAAGGGCCAATCGGGAACCATGCGTGGCATGGCCGCCACGAAGAAGACGGTCGCACCGACGATGGTGAAGATGAAATGAATCGGGTCTATGGGTTGCAACGATCCCTGGCGTTGCCCTTCGCGGATGGCGCTAGTGAGCGCGGAGATGACCGCCGCGCCGCGGCCGGCGGCGGCGAAGACGCGATCCGGCGATCCGTCGGCGGCTTCCCAGAGAAGCAGGCGTGCCACCGCCGGGCGTTCGGCGACGTAGCCGACCCACGCGTCGACGATGGCTTCGATGCGCTGCGGCAGGGGTGCCGGCTCGCGCAGGACCGTTTGATAGCGGTCGAGCAACTCGCCGAGGATGTCGCTCAGGACGACGTCGTAGAGCTCGCGCTTGTCGCGGAAGTAGTAGACGAGCGAGGCGCGCCGAATGCCGACGCCGGCGGCCACATCTTCCAGCCGCGCCGCCGCGTAACCTTTTTCGGCGAAGACCTGTGCCGCAGCCTCCAAGATCGTTGCCCGGGTACGTTCGGCCTTCGGCCCGCTCGGGCGCCCACGCGGTGATGGTTGGGCGGTCATTGGGACTTTTTACCTGCGTGCAGGCAGAAACCGTATGACCGATGGCAGCTCGTCAGGTGATGTAGGTGGGCATTCCGAGTGTGCCATCACGGATGAGCTGGTGCTGGAGTTGCAAAGAAAACTTGCTCGATGCTTTGTCGGACGACCTTTCTTTCAGCATAATAACGGAATGGTTGTGCGTTTGAGGATCCGACTCTTGGTGGCGTTCTTGTGTGTTGTCGCGGCTCCGGCCTTTGGACGTTGGGAGGGACCCGACAACAATCGTTCGCTCTCACAGTTGGAGAGCATGGACGTCAAAGAGCTCTTTAACGAAGGATTCGACGTTTGCGTTCGTCGCGCCGTGGTGGCGTCCGGGCTGGCGGAGAACGCGACGTCGCCGATCGAATCGGCAGCTCTCGACTATCTGAGCGTCATCGAAGGAGTGGTGCGCGACAAGAACGGCGGCAAAATGCCCGAATGGATGCGGGCCTTGTCGTTCGCTCACACCACCAAGGAGTGTCAGAACGTCTTTCGCGGCTTTGCCAGCGGCGAGCTGCGCGAAACCAAGCAAGCGCACACCGAAGCCAAGCCCACGCCGTCGCCGGAAGCAAAAATGCCACAGCCTACGCCCGACTCCTGGTCTACACCGACCGCGCCGCCTCCACCGCATCCGCATCACAAACACCGGCCGACGAAGTCACGGACGAAAACCAAGTCCAAGTCGAAGACGTCGAGCCCTTCACAGGTGAAAGCATCGCCGACCGTTTCGACGACGAAACCGGCTGCTGCGCCGGCGCCACGGCCAAAGAACGACGTCGTCGACGAGTTGCCGCCGTGGTTCCGTTCCCGCTGACCCGAGCTGGTCGCGTCGTCAACGAGGAGATCGATCATGCCGCAATCTCTGACGGCCGTGAGCTTGCTGGTGCGCGACTACGACGAAGCAATCGACTTTTTCACCAAGGTGTTGCGCTTCCAGCTGGTCGAAGACACGGCGCTCGGGAACGAAAAACGCTGGGTCGTCGTCGCCCCGCAGGGCAACGCAGGTGCCGCGTTGCTGCTGGCGCGCGCCGCGAATGAAGAGCAGCGCGCCTGCGTCGGCAATCAGACCGGCGGCCGGGTGTTTCTGTTCCTGCACACGTCGGACTTCGCAGCCGACTACGAGCACATGCGGGCGCACGGCGTGCGCTTCGTCGAAGCCCCACGCGAGGAGTCGTACGGTCGAGTGGTCGTGTTCCTCGACCTGTACGGCAACAAGTGGGATCTCGTGCAACCGCGCTTGATCCGTGTTCCGTGATCCGTGTTCCCACCCTTGACCTAACTCCGCCCCCGGGCGACACCCGACGGACATTCCCGAATCAATCGATTGGCGCGAGGAGTCATCTATGGATGTGAAGAAGGAGACGCCGGAACAGTCGGAGTTCCGCGACCACTGCCGCCGCTGGCTGCGTGAGAACCGGCCGCCGGCACTGCCGTCGCGGCTGCCCGAGTACGCCATCGAGGTCATGCTCGACGAGCACCGACGCTACCTCTGTGATTGGCAGAAGAAGTGTTACCAGGCCGGACTGGTCGCGTGCGACTATCCCAAAGAGTACGGCGGCGGCGGACATAGCGGCTTCCAGCGCATCGCCTCGCAAGAGATGAGCAATGCCGGCGTGCCGTATCTGATCAACGTCATCGGTCTGGGCATGGCCGCGCCGACGATCCTGCACCACGGCACGGAAGAGCAGAAACGGTGCCTGTTGCCGCCGCTTTTTGCGGCCGATGAAATCTGGTGTCAGGGCTTTTCCGAACCGAACGCCGGCAGCGACTTGGCCAGCGCGCAAACCTTCGCCCAACGCGACGGCGACAACTGGGTGATCAACGGTCACAAGGTGTGGACCAGTCTGGCGCACTTCGCGAAATGGATGATCATCCTCTGCCGCACCAGCCACGACGACAAATACAAAGGCTTGACCTACTTCGTCACGCCGATTGCCGACACCAAGGGCGTAACGGTTCGACCGCTGATCAAGATCACCGGTCAGACCGGGTTCAACGAAGTCCTGTTCGACGACGTGATCATTCCCGACGCGTACCGTCTCGATCAGGTCGGCAACGGCTGGCAGGTGGCGATGACCACCTTGCTGCACGAGCGTGGCGCCGCCGAAGGCGCCGGCGGCGGGGGCGGGGAAGGTCTCGAAGAACGGACCGTCGGTTTGGTTCGCCTGGCCAAGAAGATCAAGCGCAACGGCAAGCCGGCCTGGGAAGATGCCGCCCTGCGCGACCGCATTGTGCAGATTCTCATCCGTGCCGAAGGCATGCGGCAGACGCATCGCCGGGCGCGTGTGCCGGCGTTGACCGAGCATCCGATGCGCATTCCGCTGCAGGGCAAGCTGCTGATCAGCGAGCTCATGCAAGATGCGGCCGCACTCGGCCTGGAGATCGAAGGCGCACACGCGTCGCTGTACCTGGGCGACGGACACGCTCCGGACGGCGCGTCGTGGCCGCTGGCGTATCTGAACTCGTACGGCATCACCATCGCCGCCGGTACCAGCGAGGTGCAGCGCAACATTCTCGGCGAGCGTGTTCTCGGGCTCGCCAAGTCGAAGTGAACGGAGACCGTCATGCCGCAGCCGAAAGATTTTGGATTGGCAGAAGACGAGCAGATGCTGCGCGATTCGGCGCGCAAGTTCCTGGGCGACAACGCCGGCATCGAGACGTTGCGGCGCTCGGTGGCACGCGACCATCGTGAAGCGTACGAGAGTCCGGTGCCGCCCTCGATGTACGATGCCGCGCTTTGGAGGAAGATCGTCGAGCTCGGTTGGACGTCGCTTGCCGTGCCGGAGAGCATGGGTGGCGCCGGGATGAAGATGGTGGCGGTGGCGGCGTTGGCCGAGGAAGCGGGGCGTGCTGCACTGGTCTCTCCGCTGATCACCACGTTGCTGGCGACGTGCGTGCTGCGTGAAGCCGGCACTGAGGGAGCAAAGGCGGCGCTGCAACGGATCGCCGGCGGAGAAGCGGCAGCCCTGGCGATCACCAACGCCGACGGCTCGTGGGAGCCGGGCGACTCCGATGTGACAGCGAAGGTCACGAAGACAGGGGCGACGCTGAGCGGCAGCGCGCATTTCGTTCAGGATGCACGCAAGGTGTCGTTTTTCGTCGTCGCGGCCAAGGGCGACGAAACGGTCGGCTTGTACGTGGTCGACGCCGACACTCCCGGGGTGACGATCCACCCGGACCGCATCGTCGACCTGACGCGCGACCAGGCGCACGTGTCGTTCGACAATGTCGTGGTGCCGGCACAGCAGGTCGTGGCGCCGGCCGGGCTGGGCGACGCGGTTCTACGCCAGGCGATGCCGGCGCTGTTGACCGTCGTCGCTGCCGACATGTGCGGTGCCGGCGAGTGGCAGTTGCAGACGACCACGGCCTACGCCCAGATGCGCAAGCAGTTCGACCGGCCGATCGGCTTCTTTCAGGCGGTGAAGCACCCGCTGGTCAACATGATGGTGAAGATCGACGAAGCGCGGTCGTTGGTCTACGCCGCGGCGTGCGACGTCGACAGCGAACCGGCGCGCGCCGAGCTGCACGCGCGCATGGCGAAGGCGAGCGCGTCGGACATGGCGGCGTTCTGCTCCGGACGCTCGGTGCAGCTGCACGGCGGTATCGGCTTCACCTGGGAGTGCGACGTGCACATCTACTTCAAGCGGCAGATCCACAACCAGATGCTTTTCGGCGACGGCATCTATCAACGCGCCAAGCTGGCCGAGCTGATCGACCGCGCAGCGTAGAAGTGCGCTCCCTTCTTTGTAGGAAGGGAGCCTCGACAATTGAAGAGAGCACCCTTCGACAGGCTCAGGGGTTCAGGGTGAGCGGAATTCTTCTTCGAAAATGAATCCCCAAACGTTCGTGCTGAGCCCTTCGCCTTTGCTCTGGACATGCTTATCGAAGCACGGGTTGAGAGAAGATCGATCGTCTCGGTATCAGGCAGTCTCCGGTTCGTCGTCTTCGAACAGGCCGTTCATCCGGTCCATCGTATCGAGGCATTCTTCGACCATGCCGCGGACGACGTCGCGGGCTGACATCGGCGTGTTCATCTGCCCGACGACCTGGCCGACGAAATAGGTTACCAGCGGCCGCGCGCTGGAGTCGGCTTTGTGAGCGACGCGATGGATGCGCCTCTGCGCGTCGGCAACCAGCATGCTCTGCAGCGGCATCGGCAACGGTTGCGGCGCACCGGGCTCGTCCCAGGCATCGGTCCAAGCGCTGCGCAGCATGCGTGCCGGCTTGCCGGTGAGCGAGCGCGAGCGCCGCGTATCGGCGGATCCGGCGGCGAGGAACTTCTCGCGAATTGCCGGCGAGGTTTCCGATTCGTGTGTCGTCAGCCATACCGACCCGCACCACACGCCTTCGGCTCCGAGAGCCATTTCCGCGGCCATTTGGCGTCCGCAGGCAATGCCGCCTGCTGCCAGCACCGGGGTCGGCGCCACGGCGTCGACGACCTGCGGCACCAGCACCATCGTCGCGATCTCACCGGTGTGTCCGCCGCCTTCGGTGCCTTGGGCAATGATGAGATCGACACCGGCTTGTTTGTGAGCAACGGCGTGATCGATTCGTCCGGCCAAGGCGGCAACCGGAATTCCGGCGGCATGCGCTTTGTCGACGAGCCAGTCGGGCGGCGTTCCGAGTGCGGAAGCGATGAGTGCGGCCTTGTGCGCAAACGACACTTCGATCAACGGGCCCATGCTTTTCGGATCGATGCGCAAGCCGGCCATACCGCGTTGGTCGCGTTCGCTTTCGGAAGCAGGCGGCAGCGGCGGGACGCTGTAGCGCTCCAACACCTGATCGATCCATCGTCGATGCTCCTCCGGAAGCATCGAGCTCAGGCTGTTGCGGTCGATTCCGCCCATCTCGGCGCCGACGTACTTGCGCGGAATGAGCAGGTCGACGCCGAAGGGCTTGCCTTTGGTTTGCTCGGCGATCCAGCGCAGATCGATGTCGAGTTGTTCGGGGCTGTGCGCGACCGCGCCGAGCACGCCCAAGCCGCCGGCGTTGCTGACGGCAGCGGCAACGTCGCGGCAATGGGTGAAGGCAAAGATCGGAAAATCGATCCCCAGCATTTTGGTAACTCTGGTGTGCATGGGGATCTCACTATCAGCGGCGCAGCCGCTATGGGAGTGGGGGCGCGAGAGGACTCAGACCTACAGGTCACGCCCCCCGCACGGCCGACTCACACGGCTAGCGCCAAGCTCACATCCAATGGGAGAGCGATCGTGAACGTCGATCCGTGTCCGACCTCACTGCGCACCGAAACGCTCCCCCCGTGTGTTTCCACCAGGTGGCGAACGATGAACAAGCCGAGACCCGAGCCGTCGATCCGTTCGGTTCCCTTGACGCGCCGATACTTGTCGAACACGTACGGCAACTCGTCGGCGCTGATACCGAAGCCGGTGTCTTGCACTTCGATACGCACGAAGCCTGCGTCGCGGATCGCACTCACCGCGACATGCCCGCCGGGGCGCGTGTATTTCACCGCATTGTTGATCAGGTTTCCCAAGGCGCGTTCAAGTTGCAGCCGGTCGCCGCAGACAAAGCAGCCGGCGGCAGTGCCGTCGGCACCGCCGTCGATTTCCAGGGCGATCCACTGGCGTGCCGCCGCCGTGCGAAACTGGTCGACGGTGCTGCAGATCAAGTCGGCGACCGCGATGCGGTCGCGTTGCTGACGCAGCGGGCCGGCTTCGATCGTCGCCGACATGAGGAAGTCGCTCACCAACCGGTCGATCGTTTCGGCGGCGTGTTCAATGCCTTGGAGGAGCTCGCGATCGTCGTCCTGTAGCTCCGATTCGGATATCAACGAGGCGCCGTCACGGACGACCGCCAACGGATTCTTGATGTCGTGAGTCAGCATCGCCGCGAAGTCCGCGCGGGCGCGCTCGAGCGCTTTGCGCTCGCTGATGTCGCGCATGACGGCGACGTACGCGTGCACCGAACCGTCGCCTTGCGTTGCCGCCGTCAGCGTCAGGCTGACTTCGACCAGCGAGCCGTCGCGCCGTTGACGAATCGTTTCGACACCGACGAGGGTCTCCCCGCGGCTGGCGCGTTGCGACAGTTCGTCGGACTCGGCTTCGCGGCTGGGCGGAACCATGGGGATGGGTTTGCCGAGGACCTCTTCCGATCGCCAACCAAACAGCTTCTCTGCCGCGGCGTTCCAGAATTTAACGCGACGCTCGCAGTCGGCCATGATCATGGCGTCGCCGCTGCCGCGGATCGCCGTCAACATCAGCTCCATCTCACTGTGCAAACGAGCTTCCTCGCGTTTCCAGCGCAGGCGCTCGAGGGAACGTCGGATGACCGCAGGAAGTTCCTCAAGATGGTGCAAGTCCGGCCGCTTGACGATGTAGTCCCAGGCGCCGAGCTTCAACGTTTCCGTCGCCGATTCGGCGCTGTCGGCGCCGGTCAGCATGATGATTGCGGTTTCGGGTAGCGCTTGCAGCAGCTCGCGGATGAGGCTGGCGCCGTCGCAATCGGGCAAGCCGCGATCGAGGAGGACGACGTCGAACGTGCCGTCGGCGACACGACGGCGACAGTCGGCGGCGGATTCTGCCGTCATCACGTGCCAGCCGTCGATCTCGTTCAGCCGGTCGGTTGCGAGGACCAGCATGCCGGGATCGTCCTCAACGAGGAGGATGCGTGCGGTCGGCGGCGTGCTCATTTTCCTGCGAGCCTCAAATCGAAAACCCTACTGGCGTGCGACCTCGATGATTTGGATGAAGAAGCCCAATGTGCGTACCTTCTCGTGCAGGCGTTCGAAATCAACCGGCTTTACGATGTAGGCGTTGGCGCCGAGATCGTAGGAGCGCTTGATTTCGCGCGGGTGGTCGGTCGACGTCAGCATGATGACCGGAATGTGTTTCAACGGGTCGCAGGCCTTGATGCGTTCCAGCACTTCGAATCCGTCGAGCTTCGGCATCGAGATGTCGAGCAGGATGAGCCCGGGACGCTGGCGCTGGCCATCGGCGGCTTGCTGCAACCACTCCCATCCTTCGCCGCCATCGCGGGCGCGCACGAAGCCGTTGTGTAATCCCGCGTCCTGAAAGCTCTCTTCGACGAGGAGGGCATGTCCGTCGTCGTCGTCGATCAACCAGATGTCGATGGGCTGCTCATTGGGCATGAATCGGTGTCTCCTCTGCCTTCGAGTTGGATTGCCGCCGTACCATTACCTTCTTGGGTTCCTCGCTGGGTTCGGCGGCTGCTTTCGGCAAGGTGAAGTAGAACGTGCTTCCCTGGCCCGGTGTGGAGTCGACCCAGATGCGGCCGCCGTGGTGGTTGATGATCGCCCGTACGGTCGCAAGGCCGACCCCTTCGCCGGCGGCGCTGCCGTTCGGTGCAAGCCGCGCGAAAAGCCGGAACACCTTTTCACGGTCCTTGGGCTCGATGCCCGGACCGCTATCGCAGACCGCAAAACGGTATCGATCGCCTTGCGTGGTACAGCGGATGGCGATCTCCTTGCGCGGCACGTCTCCCATGTATTTTATGGCGTTGTCGATCAGATTGGTGAAAACCTGATTGAGCTGTGTGGCATCGCCGAAGATGCGCGGTAGCGCCTCGATCGACACGTCCACGCCGGCCCCTTCGAGTTGGAAACGGCAGGCGCTGACGACGTTGCGCACCATGTGGTCGGCGTCGATCCACTCGTGACGGTTCGGGCGCGTGGTCAAGCGAGCGACGTCGAGCAGCCGCGAAATCAGCTGATCGATTTTGGCTGTACCGGCGTTCAGAAAGTCGAGCGATTGCTTCATGCGGTTCAAGCGCTTCGTCGCCTCGTCGTCGGCAGAAACCAGGGCGCTCAAACCTCCCATGTCGGTCTGCAGGCGTTTCCCGAATCCTTGGATGTTGATCAAGGGTGCGCGCAAGTCGTGCGACAGAACGTAGAGAAAGTCGTCCGTCTCGCGTTGTCGCTCCTGCATGTCTTCGTTCGCCGTCGCCAAGCGTGCCGTCATCTTCTCGAGGTGACTGATCAATCGGGTCTTCTCCTTCGAGGCAGCCTGCAGCTCGCTGCGGGCGGTGAACTCGCGAGCTCGCATGCTTTCGTTGAGCAAGTTGACGACGAAGCCGATCGCCGCGGTGACGACGATTGCCGAAAGCTGGGTGAAGAACAGGACGAAGTCGGGTAACGGTCCGTGCAGCGTCCCGGCGACGACATACATCGCCGTCAGTGCGAGGGTCAGGATGGTAACCTGCGGCAAGGCCCATGGGAGCATCGCCGTCGTCGCGAGAAGCAGCAGCGACTCGCTGACGTAGTGGGGAGTCTGAATCCCCGTGATGTAGACGGGAACCCCGGCGATGGCGATGCCGCACTGCAAGGTCAACAGAATCGCCAACCACGGTAAGCGTCGATCACCGCGCTGGCGCCGAATCAGCAGGAACAACATCGCACCGACGACTCCGGAGATCGCCCGGACGGTCATCAAAGGTGCGAAGTGTGCACGGTAGTTGACGTAATCGGCGATCCCGAAAAGCGGCACCAGGACCGTCGCCAAGCTGGCGGCGACGGCGCCGCGCCGGCGCATCAGCTCGAGCCGTTCAGCCTCATAGGCGTTCGAAGACGTCATAGGTTTTGGACCTGGCACAGTACTGAGCAAGTGGCATGCCCGCATGGATGAGCCGGAGCCTGTCGGTTACAGGAGCGTGAAGTGGCAATTCGGCGTGGGCTTGTGGCGGATCGCGTCGATTTCCAGACGGGTCGGCAGTGAGGCATCGGCCACCTGGACAATTCTGTACAGTCGGCCGCAGGCCCCTCGGGCGTGTACCGTCGTGTCTTGCTCCCGGGGGCTGCCCGGCGCGCGGCGGCGCCATTGCGGTTTATTGAACAATGTTCAGTCGATTTGAACGCCAGCACCACAGGCATCATTCGTGTCAGCTCGAAGGGCAAGGAGGTTACAAATGCGGGTGGCAGGCTGGTTGGGTGGTCGTCATGCGTCGTGGCTTCGCGGATCGAGGCGCGCTGGATTTGCAGCCCTTGGTGTCGGCTTTGCCGTGATTTCGCTGCTGACGTTGCGAACGGTGCCGGCTCTGGCTGCGTGCGTCGGCGATTGTGGTGAGGACGATGAAGTGACCGTCGACGAGCTGATTACGATGGTCAACATCGCGCTCGAGTCGACTCCGGTCAGTGCCTGTCCCGTTGGCGATGTGGATGACGATGGTGCGATCAGCATCAACGAAATCATTGCCG
>JACQEN010000343.1 GCA_016200585.1 Deltaproteobacteria bacterium | reverse complement strand
GTCTCCCCCAGTGTCTCCATGAAAATGTTGTTGTCCATCTGCGAGCCGGCGACGGCTAGCGGTTCGTTGACCACATCCCAAACGGCGACCCGGCCGCGGTAGCGGCCCACCTCGGTGCGGATGTGTTGCGCAAGGATCTCGTGCATGCGACCGGCCGGATCGCCGGCGGCGAGAATCTGCGAGCGTAGATCGTCCGGTTGCTCCGTCCGCCAAATGAGCGTGTGGCCGCGGACACGCACACCACGGCTCTCGGCGAGCTCGACGATGGCGTCGGCGTGGGTAAAGTCGTAGTTGCCGACGGTCGGCGCGACACTATGCCACTTCATGGCGTTCTCGGCGGTAACCGAGTTGAAGTGCTTCCCGACCACCGCTTGCGCCGCCGGCGCACTCGGATCGCCGATGGCGGCGCCGACCCACACACCGGCCTCCGCCGCGGCTTCGGCGAGCCTGCAATCGCTTCCGGGCCGAGAGCAGTGAGCAGCCTGGTCGTGGTCCTCGGAGCCGCAGCCCACGGCGACGAGCAGCCACATCAACACGGCAATGGCTTCAGGCTTCAGACGCATCGAACTTTCCTCCAGCAGAAAGGTCACCGCCGTTGCACAGTCCATCTCGAGCTCGGGTCGGTGTCATGATTCTTCCTCCTTCAGCTTGGTCGCACTGTCGGCTATCGGTGCCAGGAAGTTCCCCCACTCGAGGCCGCTGTAGTTGATGCCGCGCAGAAGCAGCAGACGACCCTGGCGATCGCGCACCCACTGACCATCGGGCACCCAACGGCTGCCGCTTGCCATGCTGCCGCGGCCCGCTTCTTCGCCGCAGCTGATTGACGCGGCCAAGCCGATCGCTAGTACGACGGAAAAAATTCGCGACCTGATCAGCAGTCTAAGCCTCAACGGTGCCGCCGCGCCAAGCACGGCAAGGCCGAGACCGACTGCTTTCGAACGAGCTGCAGAGTTCTTCATTTTGGCTCTCGCTCCATGTCGACAAGAAGGCCTTAGATGGTTCCACGAACGGTCAGAGCCGGCACAGATGCTCGAGTGCGAGCCACCGTGATCGCCCCGGCAGCCCGAACCCAACGAAGCAGACCGCGGCGCCGCGTACGCCCCGCACGCGCAACCCGACATAGGCCGCCCTCTGCATTGCGGTCGCGCCGGGAATCATCTGGCAGAGGGCTACGCCGTCGCTGGACGCGCCCGCATCCAACCACCGCTGCTGGTCCACGGCCATGCGGCGGATCTACGCCACCATCGCCGGCCCGCCGAATGCCACGCATCCCAACCGCAGAAACGATGTGAACAATCGCCGCAACGATATCGTTGCGGGCGTCGACATGGGGCGTGACCGCTCTGTTGTCGCGGCGACAGACTTCATATTTTGAGCGCGACACTTCTTCATTCGGCGGGGGTCGTTTGCCGCCGATTCTCAAACCCCTCATCGTTCGTCTGACACCAGCCCGTCCTTCACTTGGTAGATATGGTCAAAGCCCTCAAGCATGCGACTGTCGTGGGTGACGCAGATGACGGCGCTGCCTTTTTCTCGAGCGACCCGGCGGAACAGGGCCATAACGCTCTGGCCTCGCTCGGTATCGAGGGCGGCCGTCGGCTCGTCCGCGAGGATGACTTGGGGGCTGTTAGCGATCGCGCGGGCGATGGCGACGCGTTGTTGCTCCCCACCGGAGAGCTGCTCTGGAAAGTGGCTCTGACGGTCGCCGACTCCGAGGTAGTTGAGGAGATCCTGCGCGATACGCCTGGCCGGAGGCCCGGTGACGCCCTGGATCTGCAGCGCCATGAGCACATTCTCGCGAGCGGTGAGGAACGGGATCAGGTTGTGGGCCTGGAAGATGAAGCCGAGATGTTCCAGGCGAAAGCGGCTGCGGTCATGCACTTTCCAGCCGTCGTCGTAGGTCGTGATCCCGCCGATGGTGACACGCCCACTCGTTGGCTCGACGATACCGGCCATGCAGGTCAGCAACGTCGTCTTTCCGGAACCGCTCGGACCCAGAAGGGCGACCAGCTCGCCGGTCTGCGCTACGACATTGGCCCCGACGAGCGCACGCACGGCGGTCTTGCCGCTGCCGTACACCTTGGTCAGGTCATCGATGTGGACGACCTCCATGATCTCACCCGATCAGTGCGGCGCCAGGATCGACGCGAAGAGCGCGCCGAATGCCCATCACACTGGCAACCACGCAGATGGCCACAACCAGCGCCAAGAGTGTCAGCTTGTCGCCGGTCTCCACCAATACGAGTCGCGGCCACTTGTCGTAGGTCCAGCTGCCCACCATCAACGCGATGCCATACGCGATTACGCCAAGGGCCAACGATTCCTGTAGAACCAGTCCAACGATGGTCCGGTCCGGTGCCCCGATGAGCTTCAGCAGGGCGATCGGTCCAAGCTTCTCCAAGGTCATCGTGTAGATGATCTGTGCCATGATGACCGTGGCGGCGAGCGTGAGGAAGATGCGGAAGAGGAGCGTCTGCCGCCGCCCACGTTCCACGCTTCCCGCCAGCATGAGATCGGACTGCTTTTCGGTCGTGTAAGCGGTGAAGTACTTCCAGCGGTCGATTTCCTCGGCGAGCCGTCCCGGCTGCACCCCCGAGTCGAGCCGAACGAGGATGGCGTTGACCGTGTGCAGGTCGGGATTGTCGGCGAGGTTGCGCGCGAGCTGGGCCGATAGCGACGGCTGCGTCGGGAGCGCCTTGGCATACATGGCGTCCGCCCGCTCGCGCAGGTTGCGAATCGCCCAGTTGTCCTTCACAAACTGGATCTCTTGCGCATCCGCCAGGGAAAAGAATGCGGCGGGATCTCCGTTCGATCCCACCATCCCACGGGTTAGGCCGACCACGGTGTAGTCGTGGAGTCCGAGGGGCACCGTCGAGCCGATCGGTAGGTTGAGCTTCGCATCGGCAACCATCTCGTAATGGGCTTGTCCAATACCTCGACCGGCGATGATCTCGCGTGGCCCACCAAGGCCCACATGCAGATCGTAGCCGATGACGGCGAAGCGCAACGAGCGTCCCTGCCATTGGCGCTGTATCGTATAGAAAATATAAGGGCTGGCCGCGGCGACGCCGGGCGCGATAGCCATGCGGTATCGGATGTCTTCCGGCAGACGGGACTGCTCTGCGAAGGGGCCGCGGGTATCACGTTGAACAACCCAGAGATCCGCGCCCGCCTTGTTGATGATCGCCAATGCCTCGTAGACAAACCCGTTGTAAATGCCGCTGTAGGAGAGGACCAGGGTCAACAGCAGCCCGACACCAACGCAAGAAAGAGCGAAGCGGCCCGGCCGGCGGCGAATGTCGCGCACAGCCAGATTCATTGCGCTTCCCTGTTCGCAGCTACGGTTACGGGGGCATCGTCGGTGATTGGCGTCTTGCCGGCGAGCGGGCTCACGATGAGCACGTCCTGTTCGCTCACGCCGTGAAGAATCTCCACGAAGTTGCGACCCCGCAATCCCAGTTGCACGGGCCGCCACCGAGCTCGGCCGTCCACGACGGCGAACACGCCAGCGCGGCTCTCTTGTAGGACGAGGACGGCTAACGGAATACGCAGCGCATCGCCTTTTCGGGCCGTCTCGATGTACACGTCGGCGCGCTGCCCGAGAAATAGGTTATCGGGCAAGTGGCCCAGCGTGATGTCCACCTCGCGCTCCTCGGTGACTCGGTCCACTTCGGCGCTCAATCGGGCAACTTGGCCAGCTACACCGAGCGAGAGCGTTGTTTCGAACGCTACGCGAGCCGGTTGGCCAAGCCGCAGCTCGCCGGTGGCGCGCTCGTCTACCTGCGCCGCCACCCACGGAGTCGAAGCGGCGACGCGAAAGATCGGTGCGCCCGGGACCACCGTCGAGCCGACTTCGAGATTCCTGGTGATGACCAAGCCGGATGCCGGACTGGTGATGTGCGTGTCCGCCAACTTCGCCTGCACGACACCCAGTGTCGCCACCGCGGTCTTGAGTTGGGCTTCCGCGACGCGGGCACCGGTCTCGTAGGCATCAAAATCCGCTTGCGAAACGAAGTTCTTGGCGAGCAGAGGGCGTTGTCGCTCAAAATCGACTTTCGCTTTGGCCAACACCGCCTCAGCCTGGTTGCGCTGAGCGGTCGCAACCTGGACGGCGTCTCTGAAATCCTTGTCCTCGAGCCGTGCCAGTGTCTGGCCATCGGTCACCGTGTCCCCCTGATCCACCAGCACCTCGACCACCTTCCCGATGATCTTGGAGCTGACGCCCACCACGACCTTCGCCTCCAAGGTCCCAGTTCCGAAGACCTCGGCCACCAACTCACCGCGCTCGGGTCGCACCGTTTTCACAGGCGTCGGCCGGGAAATGATGAGCCACGCGACCGCGGTCAACACGGCTACCAGCAGGAACCAGCCCACGATCCTCAACGTCCGGCGCGAGATTCGTGGGGTGCGCTTACTCTTGTCGTCGGACATTTCCTCGGTGGCGCGGGCAGATGTCTGGTCATTTGCTACCTACCGCTTCTTCATCTGTCAGTAGTCAGGAAAACATGGTCATCAGCTCGTCGGGCGGGAGTCAAAACCGATTTTACCCGATATTGTACGCCAAAGACCAGTGGGGCGCCGGCTACTTCAACATCTGGCGATGATCTGGTCGCGTTGACGGAGGGCGAGGTTCACGGTGGTGATCAGCTCGTTGATGGCGATGTCGGCGCTACCGTCGCAGTCAGGTAGAGTCGAGATGTGGCGCGGTGGTGTAGGCTGAGGTTTGGATTCCCTGTTGCTCGCTCTTTCGTCTGCGAGTGTCCCAGCATTTCAGCCGTGCTC
>JACQEN010000347.1 GCA_016200585.1 Deltaproteobacteria bacterium | reverse complement strand
GGACACGGGGCAAACATTCTCGATGCCGACCAGCACACTGACCCGATCGCCGGTCAGTTCTTCCAACGCGTCCACGTCGACCTCGCCGAGATGCACACCGACCGTGTCGCCCTCGAACGCGGCATCGCCGAGGTCGCCGAACGCTTTTCGATGCAGTGGTCGCTGCGCTACTGCGGCCACCGCAAACGGATGGCCCTGTTCGTATCGCGCCACGATCACTGCCTCTACGACCTCCTGCTGCGCCACCGCGCCGGCGAGATGGCGTGCGACATTTCCTTCATCGTCAGCAACCATCCCGACCTGCATCCGATCGCCAGTCATTTCGGAATCCCTTTTCACGTCTTCCCGATCACCACGGAAACCAAATGTGCGCAGGAAGAACGGGAGATGGCGCTGCTCAAGACCGAAAACATCGACCTCGTGGTGCTGGCGCGTTACATGCAAATTCTCAGTGCCGGCCTCATCTCGCAATTTCCGGCGCGCATCATCAACATCCACCACTCGTTCCTGCCGGCCTTCATCGGCAGCAAGCCGTACCACCAAGCGCACCAGCGTGGCGTCAAACTAATCGGCGCGACGGCTCACTATGCAACGACCGATCTCGACGAAGGGCCGATCATCGAACAAGACGTGATTCGCACCTCGCATCGCGACTCGCCGGACGACCTCGTCCGCAAAGGCCGCGACGTCGAACGCAATGTCCTGGCACGCGCCGTCCGCTGGCACCTCGACGATCGAGTGCTGGTGTATGGGAATAAGACGATTGTGTTTGAATGAGGGCCTAGCGGACGATCCCTCGGATCATGCGCTCCTGGCGCGCCTACTTGCGATCGAGCAAGACGAAGCCGGGAAGGTCGGCGGCCCACAGTGCCGAGCGTACCCCGGGCGGCAGCTGCTTGTAGGCAGCGTCGCGTCCGACGATACGAGGATTGCGCAACTTGGTGCGCTGTCCGCGCTGAACGAGCTCGCAACCGCGTGCGGCGAGGATGTTCCGTCCCCAATCCACATCGCGGCCGTAGGTCATCGGGATGACGAAACCCGTCTTCGAACGAAACGCGACGACCGGCGTTCGATACGCCTTGCCGGATTTGCGTCCGACGTGATGGATCACGGCCAGGGGCGGCACGTAGGGAGCAACCGTTCCGAGCACGGGATTGGTGAAGACGCGATTCACACGCCGCATGAAATCAGGGAGGTGCATGGAGGAAACCCTACTCCCAATGGCGGCGGCGGGCAATTCACCCCCCTCCCCTTACAGCCTTGAGCCCCGCAGCACCCCCAACCTCAAAATCCCCCTAAAAGAAGTTGAAAATCATTCTCAATTCTGCCACGGTCTGTTCAGAATGACGCTGGCGCAGGTTCCTCGTGGTCAACAGATCCGTATCGCCCGGGTAGGTGGTAGCCGAGCCTTTCGCCGCCGGCTCATGGAGCTGGGGCTGGTGCCTGGTACGGCCGTCGAGATCGTCGGCGTCGCCCCTCTCGGCGATCCGGTGGAGTTGTTGGTACGCGGCTGCAGCTTGTCGATTCGCCGGCGCGAGGCCGCCGAGGTGAGCGTCGAGCCGCGAATCCAGCCACACGCCAGCCACGAGCCGCACGCGGTGTGCAGCGCATGCCCGCAAGCGCGCGGCGACCTATGGACGCCGCGCTGAGCGTCGCAACGCAGAACGCAGCCGACGTTGCACCTCCGCTCGTCGTATTGGTCGGCAATCCCAATACCGGCAAGACGACATTGTTCAATCGCCTCACCGGTCAGAACGCGCGCGTCGGCAACTACCCGGGTGTTACCGTCGAACGGCGTCGCGGTCTGATTGAGCTCACGCACCACACAGGCGACGCGTCGACGATCGAGATCGTCGACGTTCCCGGAACCTATTCGCTGGCCGCCCGTTCCGCGGAAGAACAGATCGCTCTCAATGCGGCGCTCGGGTTCTGCGGCAACCCGCGCCCCGACCTTGCCGTCGTTGTCGTCGACGCCGGACAACTGCTGCGCAATTTGTATCTGGTGCTGCAGCTAGCCGAGCTCGAAGTTCCTATTCTGATCGTGCTCAACATGATCGACGAGGTGGCGCACAACGCGCCGGCACCGGATGCCATTGCTCGCTTGTTTCGTGCCCCGGTTGTTTGCACCAACGCCCGCAAGGGAGACGGCATCGCGGAGCTCAGAGCAGCGCTTGCCGCAGCTCTGCTCGACCCGCCGCGTCCCGCCGCCGACGTGCGCTATCCACCTGCCGTCGTACGCGACGCCGACGAGGTCGCTCAGGCCCTGCCGGCCGGCTGGCGTCTCGATGCGCGACGCGATCGAGCCCTGGCACTCTGGGCATTGACCAGCATCGAGCCGCACGACGAGCTGCGTGAGATCGATCCGCAGCTGCGCCAGGCGTGCTTGGCCGTGGTGGCCAGGGATCACCGTGACCTGGACGGTGAAGTCATCGGTGCGCGCTACGCCTTCCTGGACGCCAACGCCCCTCTGCTGCACACGAGCCCCGACCCGCATCCGCGCAAGCACGCCTTGTCCGAACGCATCGACCGCATCCTGCTGCACCCGCTTCTCGGTTTGCCTCTCTTCTTGCTCTTGATGCTGGTCGTATTTCAGGCGCTGTTCTCGTGGGCCGATCCGGCCATTCGCCTCGTCGAACACGCAACCGCTTGGCTGCAAACGCAACTGGTCGACCTTCTTCCGGCGGGCGTCATCACCGACCTGCTCATCGAAGGCGCCATCGGTGGCGTCGGCAATGTGCTCGTCTTCCTGCCGCAGATCGTGCTGTTGTTTCTGTTCATCGGCCTCCTCGAAGATTCCGGCTACATGGCACGCGTGGCGTTCCTCGTAGATCGGTTGATGCGATCGCTGGGCCTGCATGGTCGCGCCTTCGTGCCGATGCTGTCGGGTTTCGCCTGCGCCGTCCCGGCGATCCTGGCGACGCGCACCATGGAGCGGCAGCGCGATCGATTGCTGACGTTGATGGTCATCCCGTTGATGACCTGCTCGGCTCGTCTGCCGGTCTACACGCTGATCATCGCGGCGCTGTTCCCGCCGACGCATGCGTTCGGGCTACCGGTACAAGGTCTGTTGATGGTGGCGATGTACGTGTTCTCGATTATCGTGACGTTGACGGCGGCCGCCCTTCTGGGCCGGACGCTGATCCGCGGCGTACGCGTGCCGCTGATTCTCGAGCTCCCGCCCTACCGGATGCCCACCGCAAGCAGCATCGGCCGTATGGTGGTCGATCGCGCGTCGACCTTCGTACGCGAAGCCGGTACCGTAATCCTGGCATGCACCATCGTCTTGTGGGCCCTGCTTTACTTCCCACGAATGCCGCAAGCGCCCGATCTTGCGCCAGGCTCGGCGGCGCACCGAACCGCCGCACTCGAGCACAGTTTCGGCGGGCGTCTCGGCCATGCCTTGGAACCGGCGCTGCGGCCGCTCGGCTTCGACTGGAAAATCGGCGTCGGCATCATTGGGGCGTTCGTCGCTCGCGAGGTTTTCGTTTCGACGATGGGGATCATCTACGGCGTCGGTGACGACGAAAAAGACGTCCAACCCCTGCGCGACCGCATTCGCCGCGAACGGCGCGCCGACGGAACGCCGGTCTACACACCGCTTGTGGGTCTATCGCTGATGGTGTTCTTCGCCCTCGCCTGCCAATGCATGAGCACCCTGGCGGTGACCCATCGCGAAACACGCAGTTGGCGCTGGCCGGCGTTCATGTTCGCGTACATGACCAGCCTGGCGTGGGTGGTGAGCTTCGCGGTGTATCAGGGCGGGCGCTTGCTCGGTTTCTAGCATCGCGTCGACAATCGCTTACTGACGGATCGTCAACGTGCGCGACGTGTTGGCACCGTTTCCGGTCGAGTCGACTGCCAACGCACCGAAGCTCAGCACGCTCCCAACCGGAACGTTCCCCGCCACGGCCAGCGTCGCGCGGACGCGTTGTTTGCCGGGCGAAGCGATGCGCGGCAAGGTCCAGCTCAATCCCGACGCCGGCGGGATGGACGAGCTCAGAGACAACTGCGGCGGCAGCACCAAGGTCAAGACGACGTTGGTAGCGTCGCGCCCACCGCTGTTGACGACATCAATCGTGAAGTCCTGCAGGCTGCCAGCCTTTGCCTGACGCACGCCGGTGAGCACGATCTTCAAACGCACCGGCAACACCGAGCTGCCACGCACGGTGCCGGTGAACTGAGCGGTGGCGCGTCCGGTATTGTCAGCAAGCGTCGCCGTGTCGATGAGCTGTTGGCCGACCGAAGCGTCGGTCGAAAAGCCGCTACGCAACAAGATGGTGACCGATCCGGTGGCCGGCAGACTTCCCATCGCCCAACTGAGGGTGTTGCCGTTGCTACTCGACGGCGCCGGCGAGGCAGCGAGGAACTGCAATCCCGGGGGCAGCTGATCGCCGACCACGACGTTATCGACCTGTGCTGCCGTATTATTGACGACGCGAATGGCGTAGGTCACGCCCTGATTGATGTCGACGCGCGGATTGCGCGGGGCTCCCGCCAACGTGAGGTCCAAGCTCGAGTTGGTCAACGGTGGCGTCGGTGTTTCGGTTTGTGTCGCTGTGGCCGTAATCGTCGGTGTCGTCGTCGGTCCACCCCCGCCAATCGGCGTAAATGTCGGCGTGCCGACCACGACCGGAGTGAAGGTCAGCGTCGGGGTCGGCAGTGCGGGTGCAACGATGGTGTTCTGTGTCGCTTCCGCTCCCGCCAGCGTGTTGGCGATGTCGACGATGTTCATCAGCACCGTACCAGGAATGGTCGCAGGTTGGACTTGTACGGTGACGACGATCTGCAGCACGACTCCGGGGAGCAACGTTCCGATCGTCCACTGATTGTTCGTTCCGATATCAGGCGGTGGACTTGCGGTGACAAAGACGACATTCGGGTCATAGGTTTCGGTAATGACGACGCCGGTGGCTGCCTGTGTTCCAACGTTGCTGTAGTTGATCGTGTAGGTGACCTGCCCGCCCGCCGGAACCGGGTCGATATTGTCGAGCTTCGAGATCGAGAAGGCGACGGTCGTCGGCGTCGCCGTCGGTGACGGGGTTACGCTCGGCGTCGAGGTCGGCGTACTGGTCGCCGTGTCGGTGGGCGTCGCCGTCACCGATGGCGTCTCGCTTGGCGTCGCTGTTGGCGTATCCGTCGGGGTATCGGTCGGTGTCTCGGTTGGCGTGTCCGTCGGCGTCGTTGTCGGAGTATCGGTTGGGGTCGCCGTGGGGGTGTCGCTCGGGGTATCGGTCGGCGTGTTCGTCGGCGTCTCGGTTGGAGTTTCTGTCGGCGTCTGGGTCGGGGTCTCGGTTGCGGTCGGCGTATCTGTCGGAGTCTGCGTCGGCGTCTCGGTCGGAGTGTAGGTCGGCGTGTTCGTCGGAGTTTCGGTCGGTGTTTCGGTCGCGGTCTCCGTCGCCGTTTCCGTCGAAGTCTCCGTTGCGGTCGCGGTTATTGTCGGCGTTTCCGTAGGAGTCGTCGTTTGAGTTGCGGTTTCCGTCGGCGTTTCGGTGGCAGTGTCGGATGGGATCAGGCTGGGAGTGACCGTCGGTGTGTCGGTGGGGGTTTCCGTCGGAGTTTCGGTCGGCGTTTCTGTCGCCGTGTCGGTTGCAGTTGCGGTAGGAAGATCGGTTGGTGTTTCTGTCGGCGTGTCGGTTGGTGTTTCGGTTGGCGTCTGGGTCGGCGTTGCGGTCGCCGTCTCGGTCACCGTCTCGGTCGGGGTTTCCGTCGGGGTCTCGGTTGCTGTTTCAGTCGGCGTGTCGGTCGGCGTATCCGTCGGCGTCTCAGTGGGTGTATCGGTTGCAACCTGGGCAATCGCACGCCGGCCGGCTACCGGCGGCGCGATCAGTAACAGCGCGACGGCGACAAGGCGGACGCTGAAAAGGATTGGGTTCTTCATTCTAAAGTTCCGCTATTAGCGAGCGGCCTCCAAAGCTTTGACGAGCGCCGCCACGTCGGCCGCGGTGACGCGACGGGTGAGACATCCCGACTGACCATCGAAGATCCGCGCAACAAGCGTGTCGATGTCGGAAGCATCCAGGCGCCCGTCACAGTTGGCGTCGAGCGGGCCGGCTGGAGTTGGGCTTGGACGCGGCGTCGAGGTTGCCGTACGTCGCGTTCCTGTAACCGTTGGTGTCGAGCGGCCGGATGGGGTTAGCGACGGCGTCTTCGTCGGTGTCGGCGTGCTCGATGACGTCGTGGTCGGCGTCGCCGTAAACGGCGGCGACACTCCGTTCAATACGACGGAAACGCTTTGCACGTCCGCCCCGAAGCCAACGTCGTTTTGATCGGCGGTGGCAAAATCCGGCATCCCGTCACCGTTGAAATCGGCCGTGACGATCGCCACCGGTCGTTTGCCGACCGCCACCGTTTGCGCCAACGACAAACCGGCCTGTGCGTCGCTCAAGAGGACGCTGACGGTGTTCGACGATGCATTCGACACCAGCACGTCCATGTCGCCATCGCTGTCGACGTCCGCGATGGCGAGATCGGAAGGCTCCTGCCCAACTTGTTGGGGAATCCCGTCTTGAAACGACCGGGCCTGAGTCTGGTGAAACACCAGCACTTCATTCTGCGCCGCACTGGCCACCACCACGGCCGAGCGGCTGGCAGCCGTAAAGGTCGCCACGCGCACGGCGCTGGGCTTATTGACGACGGCGAGGCGAACGGGCGCTTCGAAGTTCGGCTCGCTCAATCCGTACAGAATCCATACCGAGTCGTTGTCCGTGTCTACGACAACGAGGTCGACGTGACCGTCGCCGTCGACGTCGCCGGTCGTTAGACGTCGTGGCACAACGCCGGGAAGAGGAACACTGACAGGGGGCGTATAGCTGAAATCCGCTCGCCGGCGGAGGATGGACACCAGGCCTCCGCCGAGAGGATTGGTGCTGCAGGCGATCAGATCCGCAAGCCCGTCACCGGTGACGTCATCATTCACGACGCAGGTCGGAAATAGACCCAGGGCAACCGGTGTCGCCGCATACTGAGCGACAGCCAGACTGCGGAAGATGAGCAACGTACCGACGAAGGTCTGACTTTCGGAATCGTTCGCGGCAACCGCCAGGTCGCCGATTGCGTCACCGTTGAAAGACCCGCGTGTCAGCGCCGTCGCTGTGTAACGCGAATCGAGAGCGATCTGCCCTGCCGACGAAAACACGCCGTCGCCGCGGTTTGCCAGGAAGCTCACGCTGCCACCCTCGTCGGCGGTAGCAACATCGACACCGCTTTTGCCATCAAGCTCGGCAGCCACAACGCCAACGGGCGACGTACCGACCGGATATGCCCGCCGTTCACCAAACATGCTCGCGGCCTGGGTCGGGAGCGCGCTCGCCAGAACGACCGCCACCACCCAAAGGCACAGACCACGACGCTCGCGGCATCGACGCCTCGGTGGCGCCCCCGCCGGCCGTTTCGCAAACAAGCAACACATGAAAAAGAGACACTGCGAATGCATCGTCCAGCCGCATCGGAATTGCAACCCAAAATTTTCAGAGCCCCCCGGCAAGAACCAGTGCTCGTCCAAGATCCTTGCTTGCTTGGCCTACAGCTGCTCCGGGCCCCCCCTCAAAGTGGCGTCTGACGCCCCATGACGTCCCCGCACAGCTTTGCTGAGCCGTCTCAGACTAAAGGGTAAGGCCTGAAGAAGCAAACTGAAAATCGCTGGCAGCCGATCGGAAGAAGGCCACGGAGGCGGATCCGCGGGAGGCAAGCCGGCACCACTGGTTGAAATTCCGATTCGTTTGACGGAGAGATCCTCGTCCCGGAACGCCCCAGCATTCCGAACCAGAACGGCCACGCAGACGGTAGACACATGAAATCATCAAATGACAG
Organism: Deltaproteobacteria bacterium; assembly: GCA_016200585.1. GTDB lineage: Bacteria > Desulfobacterota > Binatia > HRBIN30 > HRBIN30 > JACQEN01. The sequence continues at coordinate 132 of JACQEN010000347.1, read as the reverse complement.
CGCGTCCGACGCAGCCTCGTCGCCCATGGCACCCTGCTTGCTCGTTGTGTTCGCGGCAGCCTATTGCATCTGGCTTGGGGCGCACTGGCTACCCCTCGAAATGAGCGGGCGGGAGCTTGCCGCTTCGGCTTC
>JACQEN010000346.1 GCA_016200585.1 Deltaproteobacteria bacterium | reverse complement strand
TGGTGCCACGGACATTTGCGAAGTGTCGCACCGCCAGAATCAAAACGACATCCTGTTCACCAAGGCTCGCTTTGCACACCTTTGCGCCGGCACGACGCATCCGTGCAACGTCGACTCGGACTGCCCCAAGGGACATGCCTGCAACGTCGTCGACCCGGCGAACAGCCTGGTCAACATCAACGCCGAAGACTTCGATTTCGATATTCCACTGCCGCCAGCGCCCTCAGGAAGTCCGACGCTGCAAATCAAGACGAAGAACATGCCCAAGCCCAAGGGTGGGTTGCAGCCGAAAGCTGTGTTTACCATTCCAACGCCGGGGCCGTCCGCGGTCCTGCACGTCAAGGTGCCGATGAGTAGCCCGTTGCCGAATGGGAAGATGCCGAACGTTTTTGCGCAGTCGATCACCGCCGGCTGGAAGGAAGACCTCACCTCGCTGTACAAGGTCCAGGTCAAGTTCAAGAGTGTGACGATCAACAACCCGTTGAAATCGGCGACACCGGCGCTTCCGCGACGCTGCACCGATCCGAACGCCGGCGGTTTTACCGCAACCGCGTGCAGCACCAACAACGATTGTCCGGCATCGACGTGTCTTTTGAGCGGCAAGACGTGCCATCAGAACAAGGACTGTGGCAAAACAGACGAGTGTGCCGGCGCATCGCAATGCATCGGCGGACTGACCCCTGGTTGGAATCTCTGGGGTGAGGTGGAAGGCGACTGGGTTGCGTTCAAAAAGGTGGAGACGATCGGAACGCTTGCGCCGTTCAACTCACCGCCGTTTGCAGTGCCGAGCCCAACACCGTATTCCTTGCCGGAGAGCTTCACGTTCAACGAGTTCGTAGCCGGAGACGGCACCGGGGACGTTCACGTCGCCACCACCGGCAACAGCAAGAACTGCTTGGATACGATGTACAGCACGAACGTGAAGGACGACTTGTTCACGTATGGGTTGGGCTCCGGCGGATCGTGCCTGGGTGCGGGATCGATGAACCCGGGCAGGGTCGAGGTTCATCACCCTGTCACGAATACCGGTGGCCTGGGTGCGGTGACGGGTGCGACATGCGTTCCGAGTCTGCCGCAGCCGATCAACACTCTGGTTACCTGCACGGCGACCTCGGTTGGCGGCGACGCCGGAACGTGCTCGACAACGGCGACGCAACTGTGTGTCGTCGACGACGATTGTCCCGGCAGCGAGACCTGTAACGTCACCGGCGGCGCTTTCGCTCTGACGTACACGATTCAGGTCAAACCGTAGTCATTCCTGCACCTGGCGGAGCCGCAAGGCTCCGCCAGGTGCCCAGGCGTTCGAGCTCAACGCCGCGTACGGCGGGGAGGTTGGGCGATCGCCGCGAGGTGCGAGTCGACCATCTCGATTTGCCGTCGTGGTGGCAGGGTCTCCGGTTCGAGTGTGGCGCGGACGCCGATGCCGTCGACCAGGGCGAGAAGCGCATCGGCGCTGCTGTCGATCGGCAGCCGCAATACGAGCTGCCGCTCTCGTTGCGCGGCGCGCAGCAACGAGAGCACGAGATGGTGCCACTCCCGATTGCGCTTGTGGTGCTCCGCCAGCAGTCGCGCGTGGCCGACGGCGTGTCCCCAAAAACTGATCCAGATCCGCCATTCGATTCGCCGTTCCTCGTCGAGCGGTAGTGCTTCGAGGATGACGGAACGTAGCGCTTTCACCGGAGGTTGGTGCGCTACCGGTGCTGCCATACGCTGTGCCGCTCGTTGATGGGCCAGGCGCAGGGCAAAAACCAGCAATTCGTCCTTGTCGCGGAAGTAGTGCGACACCACACCTGTGGAGCACGCGGCCGCGGCGGCGATTTCACGCACCGTCGCGCCTTCGATGCCGCGGCGCGCGATCGTACGCCAAACCGCGCCGGCGACTTCTTCGCGACGTTCGTCGTGATCGACGATCTTCGGCATCGCCCCTCCCCCCACCTAACGCCGCCGCGGATCGCCAGCGCCTTCGAGCGATTGCCCCGGCGCCCGACGCGCATCGACGACGGCCCACAACCACACCACGGTGGCAGTGGCAAGCAAAAGAACCAGGCGCGATGGACTGGCGCTCGGCGAGCAGATGTTGGCTGCTTCGTCGATTGCGGCGCTGCTCGACTGGAAGGAGACCGCCAGCATCACGCCGCCTTTGAGCCACTGGCAACGCCAGATTTGCCCCAGACCGGGTAGCCAGAACGACAACAGGGCAGGGAGACGTCCCGCTTGGCTGCGCATCGCGCCCATTTAGCAATCCCGTGATTATTGCACAACGATCGTTATATTAAAATTCGGATGACGAGTGCCTTGGGTATTTCGTTTCGTCGACACGTTTCGTCAACACGGTTGTGGTTGGGTGGTAAGCCGCGGTACAACCTGGTTGTCTGCGGGGCAAGATCGGTGAACGACGTCCACGACATAGACGACACGGACGGTTTTGGGCCGGGAGCGATAGAAATCGATGCACCGGCAGAATTCGCTCTACGATGAGTGCAGGAGTTGCGCCGACCGAGGCGACCCGCGTTGTTGGTTCGATTGCATCTCGTGTCGTTCCTATGCTCGATGCGATCAACATTGCTCTGATGGTCGCAACGGCTGTGTTGGCGTGGCTTGTGCCGGTCGAGCTCTTCGCGTCATCGTATGTCGTGCTCGGTCCGCTGCACTACCTCACGCAACTTGCCTGGCTGCGCGATCGCCGGTGGTTCACGGCCGGGCGCTTCGATCCGCTCGTGCTGGCATTGCCCGTGGCGTTGCTGGCCTTTGGCCGGCAGATCGATCCTCTGGTGCAAAGCGACTGGCGTACGCCCGTGGTTTTCGCCATTCTGCTCGCGGCCGTGATTTTGGTGGTGGTGTCGCAATGGCGGATCCGTGCGATCCTGTTCGCCGCCGCTACGTTGCTTGCCTGGTCACTGCGACGCGACCCGGCCTTGGTCCTTCTGGCGCTGATGTTGCCGTCGGCGATCCATATCTTCTTGTTCACCGGCGGGTTCATCCTCACCGGTGCTCTGCGCAATCGCAGTGGCGTCGGCGTGGTCTCATTCTCGATCTTTGTCGCCACCGCCGCGCTGTTGCTGTTCTACCCGAGCCCTGAGGCGAACCACGTTGCGGCACCTATCTTTGCTCGGGCCTTGGTGCCCTTCGCCATGATCCGCGAGCGCTTGGGATTGCTCTTCGGCTTTGCACCCGACCGGTTCATTGGTGTCGATCGATTCCTCGGTTGGGCCTATTGCTATCACTACCTGAACTGGTTCTCGAAGACGCGCTTGATCGGTTGGCATCGTGGTACGAGCACGCGCCTCGCCAGCATCGCGCTGGCGTGGATGACCTGCGTCGCGCTCTATGCCATCGACTACAGCGTCGGCTTCATGGTCGTTGGCTTGGTCGCCATGCTGCATGTCGTTCTCGAGCTGCCACTCGACGTGCGGACCTTTGCCGGGCTGCCGCTGGTAGTTGTACGGGCAGTGCGTCCAGCAGCGATCCGCTGACCGCAAGCAGCAATCTCGACGGCGGATTTTCGGAGATCGACGGCCCGTCCTCCGATCACGGTGGACGTTGGCGCAGGTCTTGTCGCCCGTCGACCGCCGGTGCCGGTTGCTCAGCGGGCCGCTTTGCTTTGATCTGCCAGCGCTGCTTGCAAGGTGAGTCGCGTCCCCTCGTCTTCCGGGCGCTGCCGCAGGGCTTGCCGGAGCTGCTCCACCGCTTCGGAGATTCGCCCCACCTGAAACAGCGCCTTCCCCAAGTTGCTGCGCGCTTCGACGAGCTCGGGCTTGAGCCGCAGGGCCGCCTCGAAATGCCCGATCGACTCTTGTGGCCGGCCGTTTTCTCGTAGCACCGCTCCGAGGTTATTGTGGGCGCCGGCATGATCGAGACGCAGGCCAAGAACCTGCTCGTAACGTGCGATGGCGGCTTCGACTTGCCCCAAACGAGCCAGGGCGGCGCCGAGATTGTTGTACGCTTCGAAGTAACCGGGGTCGATCTCGACGGCGCGTTCGAGCTCCCGGCGTGCTTCTTCGGTCCGACCGGCTTGCATCAACACGAAGCCGTAACTGTTGTGCGCCATCGCCGAATCGGGATTCTTCTCGGTGGCGTCATGAAAGAGGCGGATGCCGTCGGAGTAGTTCGCGCTTTGCTGGCGAGCCAACGAGATGAGGAGCGTGACGGCGGCGGCTGCGGTCAGATACGGAATCCAGCGCAGCCCTTCCTTCGATCTCCGGAGCCAGGTGTCCCATCCTGCGGCCACCAGCGAAATGACGCCGACAATGGCGAGATGCTGATAGTGATCGGCAACCAGGGATTGCTCGACCATGAAGACGGTGTCGGTAAATCCCAGCACCGGAATCAAAGCGATGCAGAAGAAGCTCCAGGCGTACAAGAAGGGCCGGCTCCAAGTTGCACGGTACCACCACAGCAACACGCTGGTGACGAAGGCCGCAAGCAGCGGTAGCCACCAGTACAGCCGCGTCGGTTCGATGTGCCACTTCGGGTAGACGAACGACAGGTGGAGCGGGAGCAAGGCCTTGTACAGATAGAACCAGATGACGCCTCCCGCCCCGAGTAGGCGTTCGAGGAAGCCGATGGTGTGCGTGGCGACGTTACCGCCGCGTGCTTGGAACAGGACATTCACCGGAATCAAGACGGCGCTGACGACGAAGAATGGCAGGAACCGTACAAGGTCACTCTTGGCGATCGGACGTAACCGTAGGATCATGCCGACCAGCATGAACGGCAAAACGGCGGCGGAGCCCTTGCTGAGCATCGCCAGCACGAAGCTGCCGAGGCTGAACGAATACCACAGATACAGGCGACGGATGCTTGTCGTCGCGTGCGCTTGCGTCTCGAGAAAACCCAGAACCGACAACAGGCAGAACAGCATGGCGAGCAGATTCTTGCGTTGAGCGATCCAGGCCACCGACTGTACGTTCACCGGATGCACGGCGAAGATCAGCGCCGCCACAAAGGCACCGGGAAGCGCCAAACGCCGTAAGATTACCCAGAGCAGGAGGGCTTCCGCGGTGTGTAAAGCTAGATTGGTGAGGTGATAGCCCGTCGGGTTCATGTGCCACAGGCGCCACTCGATCCAGAAAATGGCGTTGGTCATCGGCCACGCATTGTGCGTTGCGAAGATGTTCCAGAGCTGCCAGATGCCGCCGGGGGCTTTGACGTAGGGGTTGTCGGTCACCAGCAGGTTGTCGTCGAGTGTGAAGCCGCCGGTGAGCGCCGGGCGGTAGACGAGCAGCGTCAGCAAGACGATGAGCGCCGCACCGAGAAGTGGTTGCCAAGGCGACCGTGCCCAACCTCGGTCGCTGGGCGTCGGCTCGGTTTGGATACGCGTTGCTGTCAACCTGGGCGCTCCAGGCAGACGCCATAGGCGACGCGCCTCCGCGACGCAAACCCACTCTGCTTCGAAGGGCTCGGCCGCCGAAAGGAATCTGAGTAGGCCGGCGCCGGGTTTGATGGTAGAGGAGGATGGAGTCGGTAACTGTCCCGGATCGACCCGACAAAGGCAAGGAGGCAAGGACGATGCGCTCTCGACTCTGCGGTTGGTCGAAGTTCTCCGCGATCCTGGTGATCGCGATCCTGCTCGTTCCGGCGGCGCATGCTTTGGCCGCGACAGCTACGGATTTCTCCATCCGATCGACCGGCACGTCGTTTCGTACCGGCCGCATGGGGCGTTTCAATGTGACGGTATCGAATCGCGGTAGCGCCGCAAGCGACGCCGACGTTCATGCCATCGTCACTCTACCCACGAACATTTCGTTCGTGTTGCAGCGACGGCTGGGGTGGGATTGCGCCGCCAACGGCCAGATCGTCGATTGCGTCTGCCACGATCCGATTGGAGCCGGGCGCGCCAGATCGATGTCCCTGGTGTTGGCAGTCTGCTCGACGGAGGCGACGGTGTTGACCACGTTTCGAGTCGTCTATGCCGGCGATACGAACTCCGCCAACGACACGACGACCCGAACGACAACCATTCACGCCGGACAATGTGTCGCTGGAACCCCAACCCCATCGCGCACTCCCGGTACACCCGCGCCGACGCGTACCCCGACGGTCGCTGGTGCACCGACCGACACGCCGACGCCGGGGTCGACAAATCCGAATGCTCCGGTGGTTACGAGCTTTACCTGTAACGGTGCGACTCAGTGCACAGTGTCGCTCGGCGAGTCCTTCGTCCTGCGATTCAGTTTCACCGACGCCAACGCCAATGCCGTGAGCTATGTGATGACGGCGCGGCGCGACGACGGATTCACGTCGGAGGCGTCGAGCGGCAGCTTTGGCGGGCCGACGGCCGGCCAGACGATCACCCTCAACTTTCCGCCTTTCACCTGCAGCCAGTCGCCGTGCCGGCAAGCCGGTTTCGACTTTACCGTCGTCGTCACCGACGCCACCAAGCTGACCAGCATGCCGGTAACCGTACCGATCACGGTGCGCGCCAGCGGTCAGTGAGGGCTGCGGCTTCGCGTCCCCGGTATTGACATAGCCGTTCTAGAATGGCCATTCTAAAACCATGGGACGGCCATCACGCTACGGCGAGGCTGAAATCCTCGATGGCGCCAAGCAGGTCTCGGCGGAGATCGGTCCGCAAAAGCTGACGATTGCGAAGGTCGCGGCGCGAGCTGGCGTACCGGTTGGTTCGATCTACCATCGCTATGCTTCGCGCGACGAGATCCTGGCGGCTGTGTGGCTCGATTTCGTCGAGGACTTCCAGCGCCAGTTCCTCGCCGAGTTGGAAGGGCGCGAGGTGCTCAAAGCCGGACTGGCTGCCGTGCGCTTTGCGTGTGGTTGGGTCCGCGGCCATCCGCGCGAAGCGCGTTTGCTGCTGTTGCACCGTCGCGAGGACTTTGCGTCGGAGCGCTGGCCCGCGAGCGATCGCCGCCGCGCCGAGAAGCTGGCGGCCGACGCCGGCGACTGCCTCGGAGCGTACGCCAGGCGCCTCGCGGGGCGTACGGGTGTGGTCGAGCGGAACGCCGTGCGCTTGGCGTTGGTCGACCTGCCGATGGCAGGGTTGCGGCGCGACGTCGAGGGTGGGCAGCGCCCGTCGCCAGACATGCAACGGCTTTTGCTCAAGACCTGCGCGTACGTTTTGCGACAAGCGGCGCGGAGTCGAAATCAACGTCGCAAAGGAAGGAGTGGCAATGGATCGTGAAAGGATGTTGGCCCTGGCCGATAAGTTTCTTGGAGCTTGGAACTCGCAAGATGCCGAGCGCGTGGTGTCGTGCTACACGGCCGATCTCGAGTATCGCGACCCAAACACGCGCGGACCCGTGCGTGGCACCGATGCCATGCGGCGATACTTGTCGAAACTGTTCGGGCGCTGGCAGATGCACTGGTCGTTGCGCGAAGCTTACCTGTTCGACGATGGCCGCGGCTGTGCCGTCCTCTGGCGGGCAACCTTCCGCCACCCCCAGGGCGGCACGCCGGTCGCAATCGACGGTATGGACTTCGTCGAGGTGCGCGACGACCGCATCGCGCGCAATGAGGTGTGCTTCGACCGAGCTCAACTGGCACCGTTGCTTGCGGCGGCGTGATCGTCGGCATTGCGCTCTGGAGGCGTCCCTTCCCGCGACGGTTCGTTCCGTGTCGGTGGTGTATGTGGCGGCGCAATCGGACACTGCAACGGCGGTGCGTTGGGTTCTCGATCCCCGGCGATTCGGTAGAGGCCGTAGGTCCGGGCATTGAGCGCTTCCTCGACCACCGGCTGCAGCGCAAAGCGCTGCAGGATCTGACGGCAAAACGCCGGACCCGCAGCTCCTTGAAAGTCTGTTTCGCAGTACATATCGCAGAGGAAAAGGACCGGACGCTCGCCATCGACGAGGATCTGTAGTTGCTTGGTGTCGCTCAAAGCGTCTTCGGTGGGCATCACGTGTTGCACGCCCGTGGCGGCCAAGATCGCGGGTTGCTTCGCGATGATCAGGGCGTTGGCGGCGAGGGGCAGACGGCCGGCGCGTGCCGCAATTCGAGTTTCCAGAAGTTGTGTTTCCGGGATGGTCGATGCAGCTTGCAGAGCGGGACGCCAAACGATCCCGACGAGGACCAGCAGCAGGGCGGCGAGGATGGAACGTCGTACGACTCGATTGCCGCGCGATCCAACGCAGCCGAAGCTGCACAGCGGAACCAGGGCTACGGTGGCCGAGAGCAGCATGCGCGGGTGAAAGCGATCGTAGGTTAGCGCGATGAGCGCGGCAGCGATGGCTGTGCTGAGCAGGAGAAATCCGGCCGTGCTGCGGCGTCGCCGCACAAGCATCGTCGAACCGGCAATTGCCAAGGCCAGCACGACAGCGTGAATCGCCAACAGATCGCGGTGCTGGATGGCCCGCAAGTTGGGCAAGACGTTCGACAGTTTGAGAAAGGCACCAGCCGAAATCGATTCATTCATCGACCAGAGTCGCGAGCCGGAGGCCGCGCCGGCAAGGCAGGACAGTCCGATTGCGGCTACGAGCGCAAGGCGTCGAGGGCGTGCCAGCGGTGCGGTGGCGCCTGCGATAATTCCCGCAACGACGCCGGGAAGCGCGGTCTCGGGCCGGATTGCCGCCGCCAACCCGAACGCCGAGGTCGCCAGGGCAGCGGCGGGCACACTTGCGGAATGCACCAGCGCCAACGCCCCGCATAGGCCGGCAAGTAAAGCGGTTGCGGCGGCGACGTTGGTTTCCGCCGTAGCCGACCAGGCGACATGGAGTGGGTGGATGGCGAGTAATCCGGCCGCCAGGAAGCCGTGCCGCCAGTTACCTCCCGCAAGTCTGGCGGCAGCGGCGGCCAGCAACACGCTCGAGCAGCCTAGGATGCGGGTCAGTTGAATACCGGCGCTGCTTGCACAGCCGAAGATCATCGTCCATGGCGCCAGAACGAGCGGCCAGCCGATTCCCTTCTCGTAAGGTACGCAGACGGAACCCGTCCACGTCTCCTTGCAGACGACCAACTGTCCGAGCCGCGCCAGATTGCACGCCGCCTCGACGTACCAGGGTTCGTCGACATACATCGCGTGGTGTCCCGGTATGAGAAGAAATCGCAAGCCGGCCGCGACGGTCAGGATCAGCGCGAGTCCGACGGCTTCGGCTAGAAATGCCGCCGTTTCGATTCGCCACAGTCGCTTCGCACTGCGCAGCGCAAGCGCACTGCACCAAACGGCGCTGGCGAATGTGACGGTAATCAGTACGGTGACGAGCTCGACCATACGGGGTCAATTCGTCGATGGATCGTGCTTCTGCTTCACGGCGAGCGCTGTTCGAAGATTGTTTTGCGCGTCGGCAAGGCTGGGATCGAGGTGCAGGGCTTGCTGAAACTGGCCGATGGCTTCGTCCAGCTTGCCGGTCTGCGCCAAGGCGATGCCGAGGTTGTTGTGCGCTTTGGGTGAATTGGGATCGATCTGCAGGGCCTGTTCGAATTGTGAAATCGCTTCTTGCGTGCGTCCGCCCTTGGCCAGTGCAATGCCCCAGTTGTCGTGTGCTGCAGCGTAGTCCGGTTGCAGTTGCAACGCGGCTCGATAGTGCTCGCCAGCTTCTTGCAACCGTCCGGCTTCACGCAATGCAGTGCCCAGACTGTTGTGGATCTCGGCGGCCTGCGGTTGCAGACGCGATGCTTCTTCGAGATGTCCGATTGCTGGTTTGATCTGCCCGATCCCCAACAGTGCATTGCCCAGGTTGTTGTGCGCATTGGCCGCATCCGGTTTCAGGCGCAGGGCGTACTCGCATTGAGGGATTGCTTCCCGGAAGCGCTGGGCGTCGGCGAAGACCGAGCACAGATTGGTGCGCAGCATCCACGACTCCGGGTTTTTCTCCAGGGTGGCCTGATAGAGTGTCAGGCTATCGACGTACAAGGCGCTTTGCCGCCGAGTGAGGAACGCGAGGGTCGCAATCACCACGACGGCAACAGCCAATAATGCCCGGCTGCCGGCGACACCGAGCCGCCGCTGTCCGCCGCTCCACGCCGCGGCAAGCAGCACCACGACCCCAATCAGCGGCACATGCTGATAGTGGTCGGCAACCAACGAGTGCTCCATGAAGGTAATGTCGGTGAACCCGAGCACCGGGGTGAGGGCAACACAGAAATAGGCCCATGCCAGGAAGAGTGGCCGGACGACGGTGGAGCGAAACCACCACAGCGCCACTGACACGGTGACGGTTGCGAACAATGGCAGCCACCAAGATAGGCGGTCTGGGTGAATGTGCCATTGCGGATAGACGAACACCAAGTTTATCGGCAGCAGCGCTTTGTACAGGTAGAACCAAACGACGGCGCCGGCGCCGAGTAGACGCTCGATCATGCCGGGGCGCAGGCTTGGGTCGATGACGCGTGCCTGCAACCACATGTTGAGCGGCACCAGCAAACAGCTGATGAGAAAGAACGGTGCTGCGCGCCAGGCGTCACGCTGCGTCAGCGGGCGCTGCCACCAGACAATCCCGATCAGGATCACAGGCAGCACAGCCGCCGAACCCTTGCTCAACATTGCCAGAACGAACGACAGCAAGCTCAGCCAGTACCAGCCATCGAGCGCTGATTGCGACGATCGGGGCGCTTTCGGCGACGCGGCCCCGGCCTCGAAAGAGAAGAGGATCGACAGCAGAGAGAAAAGCAGGGCCAGCAAGTTCTTGCGCTGCGAGATCCATGCAACGGACTCGACGTTCACTGGGTGCAGCGCGAACAGCAGCGCTGCCAGCAGCGCGCCGGAAACCGAAAGCTTCTCCAGGATCGCCCAGATCAGGCAGGCCTCGATGACGTGCAGCAGCAGATTGGTGAGATGATAGCCGGTTGGATTCATTCCCCAGAGCCGCCACTCCAGCCAGAACGAAGTGTTCGTCATCGGCCAAGCGTCGTGCGATTCGAGGACATTCCAGAATCGCAGCAGACCGTCGGAGGCCCTGATCAGTGGATTGTTGGTCAGCAGCCATGTGTCATCAAGGACGAACTGACCGTGGATTGCCGGGTAGTACGCCAGCAGCACCAGCGCTGCCAGCAATCCGACACCCGCCAACATCTGCAAGCGCGACCACGTTTGCGGTTGGCTTGCGGCAGTCGTGAAGAGGCCGGGTGGCTGCGGTGTCCGATGCGCTTTCGACATGGTTCCGGTGCCGTCAAGTCTTGCGATGCCGGCGGGTGTTTGGCGAAATCGACGCGCTCGGCCTTTGCAGCCAACCGTCGATCTTCGTGCTGCCGCACGCCAGCACAGCAACGCCAGCGGCGAGTGTCAGGAGGCTCACCAGCGCGGCGAGGGCGTAGGCCGGTGGCTTCCGGTATCGCAACGTGATGTCGTGGACGCCCTCGCTTAGCTCGAGGCCCATCAGACCGGTGCTGACGCGCAGGACATCGACTGGCTTGCCATCTACTTCGGCCCGCCAATATGGGTAGTAGCTCTCGGCAACGACCACCAGACAGCTCTGCGGCACCTTGAGATGAATGCCGATGTGTTCAGCATCGCCACGATCGAGATGCAAATCACTCAGCGGGACAGTCTCGCCGTCGCGTTCCGGTACGCTCGCAGGCTCGCCCTGGCGATAGGCCTTTTCGTAGCGTCCCGAAGGAACGACCATATCGCTTTGCACGAGCGGCCAGTTTCGTTCTGATAAAGCCAGCGACAATCGCGCCGACTCGCGTACGTCTCCGATGTAGGTGCAGGAGCGCGCGTAGGCGGCGACGTAGCCGTGCGCGGTTGGGTTGCGGAATAGGACGAAATCGTCGTCTTCTCGGACGACGTGGAACTGTTGGCGATAGAGGTCGAGCAATTGCCGGAGCTTCGCAGGCGGTGACCCTGGGTCGCTCTTGTCGACGACGACGTAGCGCACGCCCAGCAGGTCGAAGAGCGGATGCGAGCCAGCGCCGGCTTGATTGAGCGCGCCCATCCCAACCGGCGCCAGCCAGTCGTTGAAGGCTTCGTATGCCTGCGGCTTTCCGCTGTACATTGGACCGAGCAAATGAAAGTAGCGGTTCGACACGGAGTACGTCTTCACCCAGTCTAAGTCCTGCGCCAGCGAGCCGTAGGTCGCCGCCAGGTTTGTCAGCGTGCGCAGCGGTAGATCGGTTTGACGAGTCGACTTCTGGTACGGCCAGTAGTCGATCAGCAAGAGCAGGGCGAGCGCCGCAATCAGCGCCGGCTGGAAACGCCGAAGCGTTGATCGACCCACCACGTCGGTGACGAAGAAGCCGCTCAGAATCGCCACCCAGAACGTGCCGGGGCCATCGTAAAATACAAACGGAGCCCGGATGGTGTCGAAATACGGCAGCAGCGCGAGGATTCTGAAACCGGGCACGACGAGGAAACACGTCAGGGCTGCGGCGGCCATGACACGTTGCCGTGCGGTCTTCCACTTGACTGCCCAGAGCGCGACCAGAAATGCGACGCAGGCGACCGGGACCGCCAGGGCCGCAGTCGTCTGGCCCTGTAACCATAGTGCCTTGCCGGTTTCCCAATTGGCGCTCGCGACACTGTCCAGACCGGAGGCGCAAACAACGCTGACGAGCAGCGCCACGAGGCAGAACCGGAACACCTTTGCATCGGTCCGTTGATCGCCCCAGAACACCGTCACGATGATCAACGCGAGCGCGACGATACCAGCGTACTTTTCCGCCGAAAAAGCTCGTAGGGCGAAGATGCGTTGGACCTGATCCGCTTCCTCCTTGTCGCGCGGCGGGCGTTTGTCGATCTGCGCTCGTGCGGCGACGTCTTCTGCCGCGGTTGCGGCGATTATCCCGTTACGGTCGACGAGCTGAAGAACGTCCTTGAGCGAGTAGGTTGCCTGCCACGCGCGCACCGGATCGTCGGCGAACAGCTTGACATTCTTCGACTCCACCAGGCCGGGCACGAGAAACGGTGCGCCGAGTGTCAGCCCGAGGACGGCAAGCAATGCACAGGTCCGAACGATCGGCCGCCAGCGCTGTCGTCGTGGCCAGAGCCAGTACACGACGTAGGCGCCGAGGAACGCGAAGTTGATGAACGCTTGCTTGTTGTCCGTCCACCACGCCAGGACAGCCAGGAGGGCACAGAGAAACGTGTCGCGAAACCGGTTTGATTCGAGCGCCCGCGACAGCGCCAGCCACAGCAGCGGGATGAGCGGGAAGAAGAGCGAGATGGTCAGATGCTCTGCGGCCGCAGCGTGGATGAGCTGCTGGGGGTGGAGGATGAACACCAACGCTGATACGACCGCTGCCCACTCCTGTTTCAGAAAGTGACGCGCACAAACGTACATCGCCACGGCACTGGCGAAGATCGCCGCCAACGCGGTGAGCTTGCCGGCGGTCACTATGTCGGTGAACACCGAAAGGAGGAGCCACGGGACGAGGGCGAAGCCGCGGGCCATCGCGTAGCTCGAACCGGACATGAAGTTGGGAGTCCACCATGGGACGTGGTGGTGTGTGGTGATTTCGCTCCTGAAGTCCCAGACACGCGAAGCCGAAGCGGCAAGCT
>JACQEN010000349.1 GCA_016200585.1 Deltaproteobacteria bacterium | reverse complement strand
TTCCACTTGTTCGCCGAGTCGCACGCCCGCGTCATACCGTTGAGTGACGATGTCGGTCAGGCCGTTGTCGACGGTGATCTCGACCTTGATGTCCGGATACTCCCCCAGGATCTTTGCAAGCTTCGGCCAGAGGATCGTGTCGGCCGCATGGTCGCTGGCTGTGATGCGAATCGAGCCAACGGGCTTCTCCCGGAGCTCACGTAGGGCCTCCAGCTCGGCCTCGATCTCCTCAAAGCGATGGCCCACAGTCGAGAGCAGGCGTTCGCCTGCCTCGGTCGGCGAGACGCTGCGCGTGGTGCGGGTGAGCAGCCGAACACCGAGTCTTGCCTCCAGCCCTTTGATAGTGTGGCTCAATGCTGATTGCGAAACCCCAAGCTTTGCAGCCGCCCTGGTGAAGCTCAGCTCTCGCGCGACAGCGAGGAAAGCAAGAAGGTCCTGGATGTCTTGGCGCACCATTGATGAACCCCGTTCATGAGCCCATGCGAATTCTGCCATCTAATCACATGCCGCCTCAGATAGTAACTTGATCGCAGTCACGAGAGCGCAACCGCCTTCGAAAGGAGGATAAATCCATGTACGAAGCAAAAGCCTATTCCGCCGCCAATTCGGCTTTGCCCCTGGCTCCCATTTCAATCCCGCGTCGCGATCCGACCGAGCGTGATGTGCAGATCGAGATCCTCTTCTGCGGCATCTGCCATTCCGACCTGCATTACGCGCGTGATGAGTGGCACGACGTGATGCCGGCGGTTTACCCCTGCGTCCCGGGCCATGAGATCGTCGGCCGGGTTAGGCAAGTGGGTTCGGCGGTGACGAAGTTCAAAACGGGCGACCTCGTTGGTGTTGGATGTTTGGTCGATTCGGACCACACCTGCGACAATTGCCGATCCGGCGAGGAGCAGTTCTGTCCGAACCAGGTCCTCACCTACGGCTCCCCGGACAAGCACAAGACCGCCCCGGTCACCTACGGCGGCTACTCCGACAGCATCGTCGTGGACGAGCGCTTTGTCCTGCGCATCCCGGCCAACATCAACCTCGCCGCGGCCGCGCCGCTGCTCTGTGCGGGGATCACCACCTACTCGCCGATGCGCCATTGGAACGTCAGCAAGGGCAAGAAAGTCGGCGTCGTCGGCCTCGGCGGGCTCGGGCACATGGGCGTCAAGTTCGCCCACGCGTTCGGGGCGCACACCGTCGTCTTCACAACGTCGCCGAACAAAACGGATGACGCATGCCGCTTGGGCGCGGACGAAGTGGTCGTCTCCAAGAACGCCGACGAGATGAAGAAGCATGCGAGCAGCTTCGACTTCATCCTCGACTGCGTTGCCGCACCGCACGACATCAACGCCTACATCAATCTCCTTGCCCGCGACGGGAACATCACCATGGTGGGCGCGCCCGAGAAGCCGCTGCCTGTCGCGGTCTTCGGCCTCATTGTCGGACGCCGCAGCTTCTCCGGCTCGCCGATCGGCGGCATCGCCGAAACGCAGGAAATGCTCGACTTCTGCAGCGAGCACAACATCGCCGCCGATGTCGAGGTCATACCGATCCAGAAGGTCAATGAGGCCTACGAGCGAATGGCCAGGTCGGACGTGAAGTACCGCTTTTCGATCGACATGGCTTCGCTCAAGTCTCAGTGACCAGCGTGAGATTTTACAAAGAAAGGAATACAACCATGCAAAAGCGCAAACTTGGTAAGAGTAACCTGGAAGTCTCCGCCCTCGGGCTTGGCTGCATGGGTATGAGCTCCGGCTACGGCCCGGCGGGCGAAAAGCAGGCGATGATCGCGGTGATTCGCTCGGCGGTCGAGAGTGGCGTCACCTTCTTCGACACTGCGGAAATCTACGGTCCATTCAAGAACGAGGAACTCGTTGGCGAAGCCCTCGCTCCTTTCCGCGGGTGGGTGAAGATCGCCACGAAGTTCGGGTTCAAAATCGGGCCGAACGGAGAGCGCATGGACGGCTTGGACAGCCGACCCGCGCACATCAAGGAAGTCGCAGAGGCTTCGCTCAAGCGGCTCAAGACCGATGTCATTGACCTGTTCTATCAGCACCGCGTTGACGAGAATGTGCCCATCGAAGACGTGGCCGGGGCGGTGAAAGAATTGATTCAGGCCGGCAAGGTGAAGCATTTCGGCCTTTCGGAGGCCGGTGCAAGGACCATCCGGCGCGCCAACGCGGTTCAGCCAGTCACCGCCTTGCAGAGCGAATACTCCCTGTTCTGGCGCGAACCGGAGGTGGAAATCATGCCGCTGCTTGAGGAACTCGGAATCGGCTTCGTGCCCTTCAGCCCGCTCGGCAAGGGATTCCTCACGGGCAAGATTGACGAAAACACCAAGTTCGACGCCACGGATTTCCGGAACGTTGTGCCCCGCTTTTCACCGGAATCCCGCAAGGCGAATCAGGCCGTGGTCGATCTGCTCAACTCAATCGCCGCGCGGATGAAGGCGACCCCGGCTCAAATCGCGCTCGCCTGGCTGTTGGCGCAAAAGCCGTGGATCGTGCCGATTCCCGGGACGACGAAGCTGCCGCGCCTGTTCGAAAACCTCGGGGCCGCTTCGGTGGAACTCACACCGGCCGACCTCCGTGAAATCAACGCCGCCTCCGATAAGATCACGCTTCAGGGCGCGCGCTACCCCGAACACCTGCAGAAACTGATCGGCCGCTGAGTGGGAATGCTGACACGAGAGAGAGCTGATCGAGTTATCCGACGGAGAGAACAGACGGCGCAAGGCCCGGTGTGAGCCCAACTCAGCCGGAAAACTCGGAACGATCTTTCGGGTACCGGTAGTTGCACGGCCGGCACGACAGCGAACAGACGACAAGGAGCACGACGATGGCGCCCAACGAGGGAGCCCGCAAGAACCATGATGAGCTTTTTCCCGGCCACGTCTCCACCTTGGCGGTGAACGATCCGGAGCTGATTGAGATCTTCGATAACTTCGCCTTTGACGAAGTACTTCGTCACGGAAATCTGGATGCCCGGACCCGGCTGATGGTTCAGCTCGCGTCGATGATTGCCTCCCAGGCCCTGCGCGAGTACCGCATCATGCTCGGCACAGCGCTCACCGTTGGGGTCACTCCAGCGGTAGCGGCTCATTTAAGACGACACCTTAAGATAGCCGCACCCGCACCGGCGTGGCGATAGTCAAGTTCAGCCTACGTTGGCACCGCCTTGGGACGTTTGTCATGATGCGGGCGATGACAAGCCCCGTGAACCGGAACGCCGTTGCCGGCGGCTGGCGCTCGCGTGGCTTCTCGTGTGACCTCTGGGTCGATCAGCCGGGGCAGGTGTGGCCCGACTTTGTGTACGGCAGCGCCGGACGCAATGAAGAGATCGTTCGCTTCCTCGATGTCGACACGCTCTGGTCGTACAAACGCTGGGCGGTGAAGGCGCTCGCCGCTATGGGCAAGGGTGACGAAGCCATCCGCTACGCCGAAGCGTGTCGCAGTCCCTGGGCGAGTGATCTCGATATTGACGGCAAAGCAGCAAGGCAGTGCAACGGCAACCCGGGAGCGCATTCGAACGATGGTGGCGAGTGATCCTTCTTTTGCCGTGCTCGATGTCTATTTTTACGCACTGAACGCGAGCTCCAGCGTGATCGCTTGGTACGGCACCTCCGGGCGTACGCGTCCGCGCTCGCCATGGTGCAGGCGAACAAGGCCATACCGCTCCATGGTTTTGAGGGTGCGGGAGAGATTGGACGTCTTGCGGCCAGTACGTGCTGCCAGTTCCTGCAATGAGGATGGATGCGTCGCAGCGATCACGGCCAGTAGGGCGCGGTTCCTGTTCGACAGCACCTTGGCGAAGCTCTCTGTCGAGGTGAACCACACCTTCGGCTCGTGCGCTTTCGGCTTGAGTCGACCGCGCGCAATCGCCATCGTGCGCGCCTTCATGTCCTCATAGGAAGCAATGCCGATCTTCAAGGTCTTCATGAGATGACTCCTTTCTCGCGGAGCACGCTGTCTACGGCGGCCCAGAAATCCGCCATCAACGTCGCCGCATCGCGGTATGTGTACGGTCGGATCGTCTTGAGCCGATGTTTGTGGTCCAGGATCTGCCCGGCCTTTCCACCGGGACCTGTCTGCCGCCGGACCGAGTGCGCGTTGTCGAAGCCAACCAGCCGTTCACCATCCGGTCCATGTAACGTCAGCGCATATTCGATCCCGTGCGGCCGTTCCTCGCTCACCGGAACACGACGCACAACGAACCGAACCCAGTGTCGGGTCTCCGGGTCGACCACCAGCACCTGCCCGTCGAGATCCAATAACGTATCAAGCGACGGGTCTCGATCCACGGCCATATGATTATCAGATAGTGATAACTGACGCTATGGAAAGCCGACAGGCTCGCCTTACTGGATCAGGTGCTTCCTTCGAATGAATTGTTTGCCAGCGACGGAGGGACGAGGATCTTCCAGCGTCGTTGCAGGCGGCCCCCCGGCGCGCCTGCCGCCGAGGTAGACGGGTTTCTGTGGCCTTCGCTTCTCAAGTTGCGCCAAGAGCTTCGCGGCATCGCCACTGACCTCAGGGTAACGTTCGAGGAACCATCCCGTCGCGGCATCGAGCACGCGACGATCAAGGAGCTTGAGGTACGCATTGAGGATGTCGAGGTCGAGATCGCAAAACCCGGCCGCCGACTCGACGAGCTCCTCCAAGCCACCGACCCACCACGGCGCAGCGAAGCCGTCCACAAGGCTGCGTTCCGGTCCGGGCGCCGCGAAGG
Source organism: Deltaproteobacteria bacterium (assembly GCA_016200585.1). Lineage (GTDB taxonomy): Bacteria > Desulfobacterota > Binatia > HRBIN30 > HRBIN30 > JACQEN01. The sequence continues at coordinate 1,868 of JACQEN010000349.1, read as the reverse complement.
AGTTTCGGCCGGTGCGATTCGAAGCGCATGGGTGTGGCGATGGTGAGCAAGATTTTGGATCTGGTAGGGAAAACCCGGGGGGCGTCACACGGGCATGCGTGCGGAAATCGCATGGCCTAGTTGCGCAAGCTCTAAAACAGAGCGGGGTTAGCTGGGCTGCCGCCGAGCACGGATAAAGAGGAGGCCCAGTATCCCGAGTGTCATGCCGACCGCCAGCAACATCGGCGCAGACAGAACCGGAGCTGGGTTCTGGCACACAGCCCGCAACTCGAAGGCCAAGTCGACCTCGGAGCGAGACGACCAAGATACACCATTGGTGCCGCTGAACGACTGGCCAGGAGTGAAGGTCGGCGAGCTTGCATCGACAAAGAGGTCGTAGCCGGCGGTGTTCGCACCGTCGCTGGTTACCACTATGTAGTACGGAGTGTTGGCGGAGAGCGGCGTTCCGGGAAAGGTGAAATCAACGAGATGAGCACTGGCGTTCGCGTCGCTGATTGTTGACGTGGCGATCACCGTGCTTCCAGGGGGGTCGGTGACTGATGGCCCGCCAGTGCGAATCTGCACCATCATGGTATCACCGGTCGCGCCGACATTCGAAATGAGTAAGGTTATTTTCCCTAGCAGGATCCCCGCTGTGAGCTCGAACGATTGTGCCGACCAGTTCTGAACGTCGGCGGCGTAGGTGGCAGTCCCGTTGGAAAAGTCGTAGGACGTGACGACGGATGAACAGGATTGCCCGAGTGCATGGGGTGCACCCCACCCAGCGCTACCAATGACAAGCGCCGCCACACATGTGATCCTGTAGAGGATCCGGCCCGACATTGGACGAGCCTTACCTTACTTATTCTGGAAAAATCAAGGAGCGAATCCCATGGGTAGGGGGGTCCCCTCACGACTATGAACCATCGACTGAGACGTGGAGCGCGAGCTGTGTACCTTCTGACTCTGGCCATCGCCTGCACGGCCTGGTCATGCGGTTCGGAAACCGCAACGGCGCCTGCGTCTCACAACGGTCCTCTTGCAGAGGTGAATCCATTCGTCGGCACCGCCCGCAGCTCGGTGGTGAATGGCGTGCCCAGTGGTGGTGCCGGTGACACGTTCCCAGGCGCGGTGGTGCCTTTCGGAGAGGTGCAATGGAGTCCCGACACGCCGAATGCCGAGAACCCCGCCGGATACAACTACGTCGACAGCGAATTGCTAGGCTTCTCGCTCACGCACTTCAGCGGCGCCGGTTGCTCGAACAGCGGGCTGTTCCGGTTTCTGCCGACGATCGGTGACGACGGCGGGGTTCCGGCTGCCTTCCATCATGCCGACGAGGAGGCTCATCCTGGTGCGTACCGCGTCCGGCTGGCCAACGGCATTCAAGTCGACCTGACGGCTACCGCGCGCGGCGGCTTCGGACGCTTTTCGTTCCCACCCGGGTCGATGCCGACGATCGTCTTCGATGCCACCACGGCCTACCCATTCCCGCTGAAAGATGACGACGCTCTGCAGGTGATCGACGACCACACGGTCGCCGGCTTAGAGACCACCGGAAACTTCTGCGGTACGGTGCTCGGTTACCGCATGTACGCTTACGCGCAGTTCGACACGCCATTTACGGTCGTTCCAAGCGGGTCGCGGACGCTGGCGTCACCGACGCTGCTCCGGTTGCGTTTTTCAAGTCCACCGGGCGGCACCGTTTCCGTGCGTGTTGCCCTGTCGCCGGTGAGCACGTCCAACGCCGCCGCCAACCTGCAAGCGGAAATACCGGGATGGGATTGGGAAGCTGTTCGCAACGCGGCTGGCGATCGGTGGTCCGAGCTACTTAGCCGAGTGCAAGTGACGGGCGGCAGCGCGGGTCAACGCCGCACCTTCTTTACCGCGCT
>JACQEN010000344.1 GCA_016200585.1 Deltaproteobacteria bacterium | reverse complement strand
CGCAAAATTGCAGATCGGCCTGCGCCATCAGGTGGCAAGCAACGACGCGGCGCGAACCACGAGTGTGTACGCAGAGGTGTGCTGGTCACCGCAAAGTCCAACGCCCACGGTGCCGCCGACGATTTCTGCGACGCCCACCGTTTCTGCAACCCCGAGCGTGACGCCGATCCCCACGGCGTCGCCCAGCGCTACGCTGACGTCGTCGCCGACGGTCACCGGCACGGCGACGGCGACGCAAAGCTCGAGCCCGACGGAAACGCCGTCGCTGACGCCCACGCCGTCATTCAGTCCGCTACCCAGCGAGACACCCGTTCCGCCCCCTTCGCTGACGGCAGTACCGGTGACGCCGACCTCCACCGCTTCGGCGACCGAAACCCTCGTCGCGACATCCACCGCAACGGTTTCGGAAACGCCAAGTGAAACATCTTCCGCAACACCGACGGAGCTTCCGAGTGACACGCCTACCGAAACACCGGCCGACACCGCGACTGCGACGCCAAGCGCCACAGCGACGGAGACGCCGTCCGGTTCACCCACCGAGTTGCCGTCGCCGACGGCCAGCCCGACGGAAACGACGACGCGCACCGCGACGGCGACTGCCACGGCAAGCGAAACGCCTCAGCACACATCGACGCCTACGGCGACGGCAACGGCGACACCCAGTCGGACGGTCGTCGGCAATCCAGTGTGCTTCGGCGACTGCAACGGCAACGGCGACGTGACCATCGACGAGCTCTTGATTCTGGTGAACCTGGCGTTGGGTGTCGGCAACGTCGATCAATGCCAGGCCGGTGACATCAACTCCGATGGCGTCATTACGATCGATGAGATCGTGCTGGTCGCCCTGAATGTCCTCGCCGGTTGCCGGTGAGTGAAGTCGACAGTCGAGAGCTTTGCGCAAGTGTTGAGCTCTCGACTGTCGACTGTCGACTGCCCGGATGTCATACCAGGGTAACTACACGGCCAGCGACCACAGGAGGACCGGCTCATGGGCGACGCGACGATCAACGGCATCCGCATTCACTACAACGAGATGGGCGAAGGCGACCCGCTCTTGCTGATCATGGGTTTCGGTATGCCCGGCGACGCGTGGCTCGGATCGTTGCCGTTCTTGCAAGGCTTTCGCGCCATCTACTTCGACAACCGTGGCACCGGTCAGAGCGACAAGCCGCAAGGGCCCTACACCGTCGAACAGATGGCCGACGACGCGGCCGGATTGCTGGATCATCTCGGCCTTCGCAGCGCCCTGGTCTACGGCGTGTCGATGGGCGGCATGATCGCGCAGGAATTGACGCTGCGCCATCCGCAGAAGGTGCGACGCCTGGTGCTCGGCTGCACCATGTGCGGCGGCGAGCACTCGACGATGGCCGAGCCGCAGGTGATCGCGGAGCTGATCGCCGTCGTGCGATCGATGGGTACGGGCGACATCGCCGGCTGGGTCGATCGCCAGTTGCCATTGCTGCTCACCCGCGAGTGGCTGGCCGCGAATCCGGGTATCCGCGAGATGCTGATGATGGTGGCCCCCATGCTTCCGCCGACGCCGCCGGAAACGGCGCAGTATGCGATGGAAGGCCTCTTTGCTTGGAGCACCTACGACCGCTTACCGCAGATCAAAACGCCGACACTGATTCTGCACGGCGACCAGGACGTGCTCATTCCCGTGAGCAACGCCTACACCCTGGCCGAGCGCATCCCCGGAGCCAAGCTTCACATCATCCACGGAGCGGGACACGGCTATCCGGCGCAGGATCCGGTTGCGGTGCATCAGATGGTGGTGGAGTTTCTGAAGGGTTGAAGGTTCAACGCACGGGCAGCATAGCCCGCGTCTCGGGTCCGATCTCGTCGAGCCGCACTTCGCGTTGCTCACACGCCGAGACGTGCGCCGCAATGGCGAAGCGCAACGTTGCGGCGGCTTCGTCGTAGTCTTGTGCCGGCTGGCGACCCTCGACGAGCGCGTCGATGAAGTCGTGGGCGCCGAGGCGAAAGCTCTCGGCCCAGTCGGCCGGAATGTCGTGCCAGGCGCGGGTTTCGCCGTCGCGGTATAGAACCAGCGGTGGCTCGTCGAGCAGCTTGCCGGTGCAGCGATTGATCCACAGAATGCCTTCGATGCCGTGAACCTCGATGCGATCGTCGCTGGCGTAGTACTGCGAGCGCACCCGCATGCCGATCGAAGCGATCACTTCCCAGCTGCCGAACTTGGGCACGCCGGCGTACTTCCATGAGATGAGGGCTGGACCATCGAAATAAACCCCCGGACCGAACTGGTTGACGTGGATCCAAGCGTGGACGCGCTCGACCGGCTCGCGCAGAAAGAAGCGGCCCATGTTGTAGCAATGGTACCCGTGGTCGAAGCAGATGGGTCCGCCGCCGCAGGTGGCCGGGTCCATGCGCCAGGCTTGCGACGTCATCGGCACGTCCCAGCCGTCGTCCAGTCGCCCGGCAGCGGTTTTGATCCGCACCGACAGCGGTTCGCCGATCGCTCCCTGTTCGATGAGCTCGCGAGCTTTGACGTGCGGCGGGTAGTGCATGAAGTTCTCGAACACCCGCAGGCGCCGTTCTGCTGCCTGTGCCGCTTCGTGTACTTCGTGCAGCTCGGCGAGGGTCAACGTCGGCGGTTTCTGCAACGACACGTGCTTGCCCGCCTGCAGAGCTTCGATGGCAACCGCCTTGTGCAGATGGTGCGGTAGCAGAATCTCGACGGCGTTGATGTCAGGATCGGCCAGCAGCTGCCGGTAGTCGGTGTAGACCTTCTTCGCGTTCCATTCCGTTTGCCGCCGTCGCGCCAGCGCTTCATCGCGATCGCACACCGCCGTGACCTCGGCGCGCGAGTGATCGAGATAGCCCAGGACCTGCAGTGTCGAGATGCGGCCGCAGCCGATGATGCCGACGTGGACGCGTGCGACAGGCGTCATCGGATCAGGCCACCGCTTCGGAGCCGGTGCTTTCCGGGCGGCGCAGCGACTCGCGATTCAAGGCACGATAAGCATGCGGGAAGAAACGCAGCCGATGCGGCAGGACGAAAATCGCCGCCTGCGACGCGGTCACCATGGCGCGCAACAAGAGCTCGCGCGGTTCGCTCCAGTCGTAGCCGTACTTGCTGCGTAACGGCTCCGGCAGGAGGGCCGTGGTCAGCATGTTCAGCGGCGGCAAGAGATACTTCAGGCCGAACGGATGCTCCGGGGCGCGGATCGAGTCGGCGATGGTGCGTCCGGCTTCACCGACGGCGAGCGCATCGCCCTCCACCATCGACGTCATGTAGCGCCGAAACGCTTTCAGGTTTCGCGGCAGGATGTCGTCGGGGATGCCGAGCACGCGGCCGACGATCTTCGATTCCTCGTAGTAGGTTTCGCGGTCGGCATCGCTCAGCGTACCGATGAACATCTCGTAGACCCGAGCGGCGGTATCGACGAGGGTGGCATGGACCCACAGCTGCAGTTGCGGATCGTTGGCGTCGTAGGATGTTCCGGCGCGATACTTGCCGACCGGCGACTCGAGCTTGCCGTGCACCCGCCGGTGGCGGCGCTCGATCTCGCGCACCGCGGCGATGG
>JACQEN010000335.1 GCA_016200585.1 Deltaproteobacteria bacterium | reverse complement strand
CGCAACGATTGTCGCACCGTGCGCAGGTTGGCATTGGCAGCGCGTTGGGCACGGTCGCCGAGCTCGTCGATGCGCAGCCGCAGACTTTTCAGGATCTGCCGCGGATCGCGCAAGTGACGCGCGCGTGCATTGAGGGTTTGGCGTTGCCGATCGATGGAGCGCAGCATGCAGGCGCGCAAATGGTACGCAAGTCCGTCCACGGACCCTTGCAGCTCCAGACGATCCGGAACCACCAACGCTGCGGCTGCCGTCGGCGTCTGGGCACGACAGTCCGCGACAAGGTCGGCGATCGTGATGTCGACCTCGTGGCCGACAGCGGACACGACGGGTACCGGACAAGCGGCGATGGCGCGAGCCACTCGTTCATCGTTGAAGGCCCACAGGTCTTCGACCGAACCTCCGCCGCGTCCGACGATCACGACCTCGATTTCGGGGATCTCGCTGACTTCCGCAATGGCCTGAGCGATGTCGGGCGGTGCTTCGCGCCCCTGAACGCGCACCGGTCGTATCACCACTTTGGTTTGCGGCATCCGCTGGCGCAGGACGACCAGCATGTCGTGGATTGCGGCGCCGGTGAGCGCGGTGATGATTCCGATGGTCGACGGCATGAATGGCAACGGTCGCTTGCGCTCCGGATCGAACAGGCCGTCAGCGGCGAGTCGTTGCTTCAGTTGTTCGAGAGCCAATTGCAGGCTGCCGATGCCGCGCGGTTCCATAGCCTCGACGTAGAGCTGCAGGTTGCCGCGCGCTTCGTAGATGCCGACACGGCCGCGAACGATGACTTCCATTCCGTCCGCCGGCCGAAACGGCAGCAGCTGATTGGACGAGCGAAACATGACGGCGGCGATCTCGCTGCGCTTGTCTTTGAGGGCGAAATAGAAGTGGCCCGATGCGGGAACGCGAAACGTTGAGATCTCGCCGGCCACCCAGACATCGTCGATCTCGGCGTCGAGTGCATCACGAATGACGCGGTTCAACTGCGACACGGTCCAGATCGGTGTATTGGCGGACAGACCGAGCGGCAGTTGCATGGCGCGGACTGTATAGAAGCTTCACGGGTGGGACAAGGCGGTTGGCGGCAGCGTTTCGGAGACCGGGACGATGTCGACCTGCTGACTTGCGAAGTCTGCGAGCTCGGCGCGCAGCGCCTCAAGGACGTCTTGTCGGGCACGGACGCTGACGATGATGTCGCCACGCTGCAGCGCCCGCTCGCGCACCATCACGAGTTGCTTGCGTAGAGCAAGGGTATCGGCGCTGTCGTCGAGACGAGTCGTGTCCGACGCGCAGGGCTCATGCACCGGTTGTGCCTCTGTGCATGCGGCGCTTGGTGATTCTGCCGCCGTGTCGATAAGGAAGATATTCTTTTGCTTCAAGTGTTCGAGGACGTGTCGAACGGATTCGCGGTCTTGGGCGAAACGGGCCGTCATGCCGGCGCTGGCTCCGTGTGCTTGCGGTACGGCATCGAGCGATTGGTCGAGGCGTTGGATCAGCGCATCTTGAACCGGGTCTTGGTATCCGGTGTGAAATGTCGGCTCCGGCTTTGAGGCCTCGCTATCGAAGGCGAGGCTCACCAGCACTTCGCGGCCGGCAAGGTGGGCGCGTTCGGCGACGGCCGTGCTGAACGGACGGAGCGGTTTGACGGCAAACGTCAAAGGGGCGGGCAGAGCGGCAAGATCGCGTGCGAGAAGCAGGTCGTCGCCGAGTCCATCGATGATGATGGCAACGCGCGGCGATCTTTGCCGCCAATGAAAGCTGAGAGTATGGGTGAGCAGCCCGTCGATGCCGATGACCAATTGCTTGGCGGTGCCGTCGTCGACGTCGTGGACCGACACATCCGGAGGCATGTTCTTCAGCGGTGCCAGAAGTTTTTCGAAATCGTCGGGGCGTGCGGGTTTGGGCAGCTCGATATCGTAGCGGCGATGCGTCCAGCGCAGGTTGCCGGCGCCTTGCGCTTCCGTGCTCGGCGTAGGCAGCGGCACAGGTAGTTTCAGTGCTTCGACCAGTTGCGTCATCTGCGCGATGCGTCCCTGGAAATCGTTGCTCCAATGTACCGGCGGAGCCACGTCGTGTTTGACGATTGGGGCAGTGGTTGGGTCGCGCAGGACGCGGCCCGAGAGATAGATGACGGTCCCGAGAACGATGATTCCGAGCAGTGCTAGAGGTGTTGTCGCTGAGATCAGACGCGGTCGTCGGGGCGTCATCCGGTCACCTCATAGTGGAAAGCCCTCCGGGGAGCGGAGGGCTTTCCTGGGGGCTAGCCCGATCACGTCACGGATTGTTCTGAGCGACGACTGTCTTGAAGACGTTCCAACTCTTCAACAGTTCGAGGGCCCGATCCAGCTGTGGGTCTTTGCCGAGCTCGCCCTCGCGGATGGTGGGGGCTTCGCCGGATTCGGGCTCGTTGTTGGGTGCTTCTTCTCCATCGTCGTCTTCTTCGCGCGGCGCCTGTTTCCCCTTGGGCTGCTGGAAGTGGCGCGGCAGGTTTTCCTCGCGGATGCGCGGCAGCATCGGCGTGCCTTCGGTTTTCGTCAGGGCGAGTTTGTTGTCGAGGACGATGTCGGGGGTGATGCCGGTGGCCTGGATCGAACGTCCATTCGGCGTGTAGTAACGCGCCGTTGTCAAGCGGATGGCAGCGTTTTCTTCGAGCGGCAGGATCGTTTGCACCGAGCCTTTGCCGAACGTCTGCGTACCGAGGACCAGTGCGCGTTTGTGATCTTGCAGCGCTCCGGCGACGATCTCCGAGGCGCTCGCGCTGCCGCCGTTGACCAAGACGACCATCGGGAAATCGGTGCGCGAGTTGGCTTTGTGCGCAAAGTACTTCTGCTTTTGACTATCGAGGCGGCCGTCGGTGTAGACGACGAGGCCGGAATCGATGAATTCATCCGAGACCTTGATCGCCTGGGTCAGCAAGCCGCCGGGATTATTGCGCAGGTCGAGCACGACGCCGGCGAGCGGCGCTCCGCTGTCCTTCTCCAGCTTGTTGAGTTGCTTCTGCAGGTCGTCGTCGGTGCGTTCCTGGAACTGGGTGATGCGCAGGTAGGCGTAGCCCTTGTCGAGCATCTTTGATTTGACGCTGCGGATCTGGATCACTTCGCGCGTCAGCGTCATGTCGATCAGGTTGGCGACGCCCTCGCGGCGCAAGGTAAGGCGGATCTTCGTGCCTTGGGGACCGCGCATTCGCTTCACGGCTTCGACCAGCGGCATGTCTTTGGTGAACTCGTCTTCGATCTTGATGATCTGATCGCCGGGTTTGACGCCGCTGCGGTATGCGGGCGTGTCTTCGATCGGCGAGACCACGGTAAGCACGTTGTTGCGGACTGTGATCTCGATGCCGAGGCCGCCAAAGCTGCCGCGGGTGTCGACTTGCAGCTCTTTGTACATCTCGGGCGGCAAGTACGAGCTGTGCGGGTCGAGGGCGCTGAGCATTCCGGTGATCGCGCCCTCGATTAACTGTTTGGTGGTTACGGGGTCAACGTAGTTCTTTTGTACGAGGGTGAGGATGTTCGTGAACACCTCGATGTTGTCGTAGGTTTCTTTGGCAACCGCGGAAACGCGGCCCACCATGTGGCCGCCGAACCACAACCCACCCGTCACGAGAAACAAAAGACAAACGGTTCGTAGCCACTGCCGGGGTCGATTCATCGAGTCGGAAAGCCTTCCTTGATACAAAAGTGGGCCGAGTATAGCCGAAGCGTCGCAGGTGAACAATTCGCCTAGGCGCTCGCTTCAAGTTGTTGTTGCTTTTCGGGTCGCCCTTCAGAACAATGACTGTGTGGCGTGCGGTAGCGTCGTCTGAGGAGGGGCAAGGGGATGGCGAGAGGATCACTGGTCGAGCGCAACCTGACGGAGTTCTTCCGCGATTTGTTACAAGCCGCCATGCGTAGCCAAGACGTTTCGTCGACCGAGGCCACGGAATTCTATCTCGTGAAGATGCTCGAAGGCTTTGCGCATCCAGACCAGGCCTGGGACAACCGGCCGCTGGCCCTCGAATACCTCGAATCCTTCCACAGCCCGTTGCCGCATCGTTACGGCAAGCTGAAACGGGTGGCCGACACCTCTCTTTTCATGACGGGCCTGTTCATCGAGAACTTGCATAGCAGCCTAGTCAGTGGTGACTACTACACCGCGCTTGGCCGAACCGCCTACCAGCATCTTTCGCAGCTTAGCGGCGACGCTCCGGTGGTCGGCGCGAACCCTTTTGCCGAGTTGGCGGATCGTTTTCCCGATTTCGTACGCGTGTTGGCGGAAATCAGTTTCGCGGCCTTGTTCAAAGGAGATGTGCATACGCTGCGCGTTTACACGCGGTGGATGTATACCCGCAGCGAACGAGACGCGCGCTGGTTGATGCGGCAGGGCATAACGCCCTTTGCCCCGGTCAAGGGTCGCCCGCATTGAACGCGGTCGTTCGCTACTTCGTATTGCGTCCCACGACGATGGTGAACAGCGAGCGCCTTCCGGTCTTGTAGACCTTCTCAGCCTTGAAGGGGACCCCGGAGATGACTTGCTCGAGGCTGAGCGTGTGCCAGCCGAGTTTGCGGGTGATCGGTTCCATCAAGCGGTCGAGGAAAGCCAGGACGCGGTTGCGGCTGCGAAAATGGTTGATGATGATGATGCGCGCGCCCGGCTTGGTCACCCGTGTGACCTCACGCATCAAGCGCTCGGCATCGGGAACCACGCTGACCACGTGAAAGGCCATGGCGTAGTCAAAGAAATTGTCTTCGAACTTCATGTTCAGGGCGTCCATCTCGAGAACCCGCAGATGACGCCACCCGTTGCGCGAGATCTTGTCGCGTGCCTTGTCCAGCATGTCGGGAGCCAGATCGATGCCCGTGACCTGGCAGTGCGACGGATAGGCTTCGAATGACAGCCCGGTACCAACGCCGACCTCAAGGATCTTTGCGCTCGGCTCGATGTTCAGGCTGCGGATGGTTGCTTGAATGCGATCGCAGAAGATGCGTGTGAAAACGATGTCGTAGAGGTAGGAGAGCTCACTGTACAGTTTGCTTTCGTGGGCTTGCGCGGTCTCGACTGGTGGCATCGTTGACTCCAAGTTTAGCCGAAGGAGAGTGTGCCTAGAAGTGGCTCAAGCTGCCGTTTCGCCTCTGAGTTCCTGCTTGAAGGCTGCGATATCGCGTTTCCGGAAGCGCCACTGCCGCCCCTTCTTGAATGCCGGCAAGATACTCTTGCGCGCAAACTCGTTGACCGTGTCCGGACTCATGTCGAGTATGCGTGCTACGTCCTTGCTGTTCAGGATCGCTTCTTCTCTTTCCATCCTGCGGCTCGCGATGGGCGGTGCCCGTGAAAGTCAGCGCGCAGGTAACACGGGGTTCTATGCCAGTCAAGCCGAGCCTCGCTTTCAACCCGCGCCGCGCTCGCCAGCTTGGCCCTCAGGCCTGCGCCGCGCGCAGGTCGCGGATGCGCAGTTGCAGGGTTCTTGAACCGTTCCATTCATTTTCTTCAGGGGTGAACAGGATATCTAGCCGATCGCCTTCCGCGATGGGTTTATCAGCCATCCCAAAGGCGATGGCGGGAAATCCCCGTTGGTTTTGCCGCAAGAGCAGCCGCAGGTGGGTTTCCCCGACGATCTTGCGTGATTGCACAACCACGTTGCGGGCCAGAAACACACTTTCGGGATTAGCCGCGCCGTGCGGTTCGAGCTGCCGCAGATCGGCAAGGATTGCGTCGCCGATCTCGTCCAAGGCGAGCTCCAAGTCGATATGGGTCTCAGGAACGAAATCTTCGGGCTTGGTGCGTTCACATACCGCCGCTTCGAAGGCCTCCACGAATCGCGCCAACTCCTCTTGGCGGATGCTCAAGCCCGCTGCCATCTGGTGGCCGCCGAAGCCGAGCAACGAGTCGGCGCACGCAACAAATGCCTGGTGTAGGTTGAAACCACGGATGCTCCGCCCCGAACCGCGTCCGACACCGGTTGTCGGGTCGATCGCAATCAACACGGTCGGCCGGTAGAAACGTTCTACCAGGCGCGACGCGACAATCCCAATGACCCCGGGGTGCCACTCGTCGGAGCCTAGAACAATACTGTGACGCGACGGGAAATCGGGATCACGGTCCAGGCGATGCAATGCGTCGTCGAGAATTTCCTGTTCGATCGCCTGACGGGCACGGTTTTCCTGATCGAGCTCGGCAGCCAGCGTTTGCGCGCGCGCGGCATTGTCGGTCGTAAGCAACTCAATGCTAAGCCGCGCATCGGCCAGTCGACCGCCGGCGTTCAGGCGCGGCGCCAAGCGAAAGCCGACGATACCGGTCGACATGTTTGAGACGCTGCTGACCTGTTTCAACGCCACGATGCCCGGTCGTGCGGTTTGCATAAGCTCACGCAGGCCGTGCTTGACCAGCACGCGATTCTCATCGACCAATGGAACGATGTCGGCGATTGTCCCGAGCGTGACCAGATCCAGGTAGCGCTTCATTTCGGGTAGCGCCGTCGTGCCCGACTCTTTCAGATGCATGCGCACGCCGAGCGCCAAATAGAAAGCCACCCCGGCTCCGCACAGGCCGCTGAACGGGAAGCCGGCGTCGGGCTCGATAGGATTCAGGACGGCATGTGCCGGCAAGGGCGTACCCGACACTTGATGGTGGTCGCAGACGATCGTTTCCATGCCCAGCTGTCGCGCCAGCTCGATTTCCTTGTGGCTGACACCGCCGCAGTCGACGGTGATCATGAGCTTGCTGCCGGCTTCCGCCAGTCGCCGCACCCCTGGTTCGCTCACACCGTAGCCGTCGTGCAACCGGTGTGGAACGTGTAGCAACGGCTCCTGCCCCAGGGCCCGTAGGAAGCGAATCAAAATGGCGCTGCCGCTGATTCCGTCGACGTCATAGTCGCCGTAGATTCCAATCTGCTCGCCGCTCGCCAAGGCGCGACAAACGCGCGCCGCTGCTGCCGGCATCTGGCGGAACAGCATCGGCGAACGCAGATGCTCGGAAAGGCGGCCGTTCAGGAAGGGTTCGGCGATTTCCGGGGTGGTGATGCCGCGGTTGACCAGTAGGCGTGCCAGAACCGCAGACAGGCCCAACCCCTGGCGCAGGGCGTCTTCGCATTCGGGTTGGCCCCGTTGAAGACGCCATCGACGCTGCATTCTGTCCTCAGCGAGTGCGAGCTCCCGGTCGCTCGAAGAACAATACAATCGGGCTGGCGACGTAAATCGATGAGTACGTGCCGATGACGAATCCGATCAGCAAGGCAAAAGCAAAGCCGTTGATGACGCTGCCGCCGAGCAGATAGAGCGTAAGCAGCACGAGGACAGCCGTGCCGGTGGTCAAGATCGTTCGGCTGAGGGTCTCGTTGATGCTGTTGTTGATGATCTTACGCAAGCCGTCGCGGCGATTCTTGCGCATGTTCTCGCGTACGCGATCGGAAACGATGACCGTGTCGTGGACCGAGAAGCCGACGACGGTCAGCAACGCGGCGACGATCGTCAAATCGAATTCGTAGTTCATGACCGAAAGAGCACCGACGGTGATGAGCACGTCGTGGATGAGGGCGATGGCCGCGCCGAGGCCGAAACGGAACTCGAAGCGGAACGAAATGTAGGCGCCCATCAGGATCGTCGAAAAAAGCACCGCCAGCAGGGCGCGTACCCGAAGCTCACTGCCGACCCGCGGCCCAACCGTCTCGATCCGCTGGATGTCGAAGGTGTCCTTGCCGAACTTTCCGGTCAATGCATCGACCATCCGCTTGCCCATGTCTTCCGCTTCCGTGCCAGCCATCGGCAGACGGATCAGAAAGTCGGCGCCGCCTTCGGGCAACGACTTGCTGCTGCCGAAGTCCTGAATGGTGGCGTCGACCATACCGGTGGAATTCAAAGCCCCACGGATGTCGTCGACCGGCGGGCGCTTGGTGAAGCGCACCTGGGCGACCGTGCCGCCGGCAAAGTCGACGCCGTAGTTGAGGCCGCCGCGGACGATCAGGGAAATGATTCCCAGTGCGATCAGCGTCCAGGAGAAGCCGATCGCAAATTTGATCTTTCCGACGAAGTCGATGTTGGTCCCTGGTTTGATTAGCTCGATCATAGTTTCGCTCGCTACGCGTCAGATGCTGATGCTTTGGAGCCGACCGCGGCTCGTTCGGAAATCGTAAACCATGCGCGTGCAGAATACGCCGGTGAACAGCGTCGTCAGCAGACCGACGCACAGAGTTACCGCGAATCCCTTAACGGGGCCCGATCCGAACTGAAACAGGATCAAGCCCGACAGGAAGGTCGTGACGTTGGTGTCGAGAATTGCCGGCAAGGCGCGCTGGTAACCCGCATCGATCGCCGCCTTCGGGGTCTTGCCGAGGCGCAACTCTTCACGGATTCGTTCGTTGATCAATACGTTGACGTCAACGGCCATACCGGTCGTGAGGACGATTCCGGCAATACCGGGGAGTGTCAGGGTTGCCTGCAAAGCAGCCAGTGCGGCTAGGAGGAGGTAGACGTTGAGGACCAATGCGCTGTCGGCGATGATGCCGGCACCGCGGTAGTAGAAGAGCATGAACAGCACGACCAGCGATCCGCCGGCGACGAATGAGGTGAACCCCTGCTGGATCGAATCCTTGCCGAGTGAAGGTCCGACCGTTCGTTCCTCGGCGACATGCACGGGAGCCGGCAGAGCTCCGGCGCGCAGCACGATCGCCAAATCACGCGCCTCCTTGATGTCGAAATTGCCGGTGATCGAAGCATGGCCGCCGCCGATGCGTTCCCGGATCACAGGCGCCGAGTATACGGTGTTGTCGAGAATGATCGCCAGTCGGCGATTGACGCTCTTGCCGGTGAGGTCGTCGAATTGTTTGGCGCCGCGGGCGTTGAGCTCGAGAGCGACGTACGGTCCGTCGATTTGTGTCCCCGGCCGCACGACGGCGTCGGCGATCACGTCACCGGTCATCAGGACCTTCGATTCCACCAGATACTTGGTGCGCTCGCCGCGTGTCTTGGTCCGATCGCCTGAAGTGCCTCCGAGGATTTCGGTCCCCGCCGGCAGTGGCTTCTTGCCCGAGATGTAGTCGTCGCTGTTGGGCGTTTCGGAAAGCAGCTTGAACTCAAGCAGCGCCGTGCGGCCGATCAGCTCCTTGGCGCGCTGTGGGTCTTGGATGCCGGGCAGTTGAATGAGTAGATCCTGCGCTCCCTCGCGCTGGATGATCGGCTCGGTGACGCCGAACTGGTCGATACGGTTGCGGATGGTTTCGAGCGATTGCTCGATGGCAAACTCGCGCAGGCGGCGCTCCTCGGGGTTGGTCAGGGCCAACTGGACGGTCGTGACGCCCTCCTCGGTGCTCGAATCGCTGATGCTGAGGTTGGGGAAGTTGTCCTTGATGAGATCGTTGAATCCGGAGCGTGAGTCGTTGGCGACGCGTACGTTCAAACGCGCGTCCTTGCGTTCGCCGCCCTCGATCTGGATCTTCTTTTCGCTTCCCTCTTGCTTGATCTCTTCCAGGGTATGCTCGAGGGAATTCTGGATCGCTTTGTCGAGCTCAACCGAAAGAACCAGGTGTGTGCCGCCGCGTAGGTCCAGGCCGAGTCGGATACTCTTGCTCGGCAGATAGTCTTTCCAAAACTGCGGCAGTTCATCGACCAGCGACGGCATGAGGTACACCGTCGCCAGGACGAGGAGGCTGATCACCAGCAATAGCCGGTAGAGGAGGCTGGTTTTCACTTTGGCTTGTCCTTCTCTTTCTGGTTTTTTTCGTCTTTGCCGCCCCTGAGCAGCGATCCGATCTGAGCGCGTTCGACACGTACGCGGACGTTGGGGGCGATTTCAACCGTTACAACCTTGTCGGCAATGGCCGTGACCTTACCGTAGATTCCTCCGGAGGTGGTGATCTCGTCGTTCACCTTGAGATTGTCGAGCATCACCTGATGCTCTTTCTGCTTCTGTTGTTGCGGCCGGATGAGCAGGAAGTAGAAGACAACAAAGATGAGAATGAGAGGCATGAAACTGACGAGCGGTGAAGGGGCACCGCTTGCGGCAGATTGAGCCCAAGCTGGATTGATCATGCGTCGATTCCTTCGTTGAGCTGCACGAGTGCTACCGACGACCACGCCGCGAGACGGTTCGCTTCGATGGCGGCGCGCATCTCACGCATGAGTGTTTGATAGAAGTGCAGGTTGTGCAGGCTGGCCATGGCACCGCCCAACATCTCATTCGTCTGCGACAGGTGTCGCAAGTAGGCGCGGCTGAAGCTCCGGCAGCTGTAGCAGGTGCAGTCCGGGTCGGCCGGCCGCTCGTCGCGAGCATAACGTGCCAGACGGACGTTGAGCTTGCCACGCGACGTGAACAACATTCCGTTGCGTCCATTGCGCGTCGGCAAGACGCAATCAAACATATCGTAGCCCATGTTTACGAATCGAATCAGATCTTCGGGTAGCCCGACGCCCATCAAGTAGCGCGGGCGATTCGACGGCAGCTCCGCCACCGTTCCCTCCGCCACCGCCATTGTGATCGCTCGATCTTCCCCGACACTCAAACCCCCCACCGCATAGCCTGGAAAGTTGAGCGTCACAAGTTTGCGGGCATTGGCAACGCGTAGTTCGGGATAGATTCCTCCCTGCACGATGCCGAACATCAATTGGCCGTCGCCGGTCGCCGTCGCCCGGCAGCGTTCCGCCCAGGCAAACGAACGCTCGGCGGCGCGCTGGGCCTCATCACGGCTGGATTCCCCGGGAGCGCATTCGTCGAGAACCATGATGATGTCGACCCCGAGGTCGACTTGAATGCGCACCACATCTTCGGGCGATAAGAAGATGGCTGCACCGTCGACATGCGAACGGAATTCGACGCCTGCATCACTGATCTTGCGCAGGGCTGCCAGACTGAAGATCTGATAACCGCCGCTGTCCGTGAGAATCGGGCCGTCCCACCCCATGAACCGATGCAGGCCGCCGAGGTCGCGGATCAACTGACTGCCCGGGCGTAGCGACAGGTGATACGCATTCGACAACACAATCTGCGCCCCGAGCTCGCGCAGCTGGGCCGGGGTTAGCCCTTTGACCGTTCCCTGGGTCGCCACGGGCATGAAAGCCGGCGTATCGAAGCAACCATGGGCGGTTGCCAAGCGTCCGCGGCGTGCCGGGCCGTCTGCCGCGAGGACCTCGAACGTCCCAGGCCGCGTTGATTCTTCCCTCTTGGTTGCCGCCAGGCTCATTGAATCAGCATCGCATCGCCGTAGCTGTAGAAGCGATAGCCCCGGCGAATCGCCTCGTTGTAGGTTGCCAGCAGGGTTGCGCGCCCGGTGAGTGCGGCGACGAGCAGCAGTAGGGTCGAGCCCGGCAGATGAAAGTTGGTGAACAGTGCGTCGATCACCTGCATGCGGTACCCCGGCACAATGAAGCGGCTGGCCCACGACGCGCCAGCGTGAAGAATCTCCGCCGTGCCTGTAGCGGCCGATTCGAGGGCACGTGTCGTTGTCGTTCCGACGGCGATCACGCGCCGTTGCTCGGCTTTGGCGGCACGGATCGCTGCCACCGTGCTCGCCGGAATTTCGCTCCATTCGGGATCCATGGTGTGCGTACGGTAGTCTTGGTTGCGGATCGGTAGAAACGTTCCCGGTCCGACATGCAGTGTCAGCTGCGCCATCTCGACGCCGCGCGCCCGCAACCCTTCGACCAGGTGCGGGGTGAAATGCAGGCCGGCGGTGGGTGCAGCGATCGCACCGGGATGGGCGGCGAAGATCGTCTGGTAGCGCGTTTCGTCGAGTGGCAACGGCCCATCCGGCCGGCGAATGTACGGCGGTAAAGGCATCTCGCCGTGGCGCGACAGCAGATCGAAGACGTCGGTATTGGTATCGAAGCGGACCTGATAGCGGCCGTCGTCGAGCCCTGCGATGATCTCCGCCGACGCCCCGCCGGCCAACTCGACGGTCTTGCCGCCGCGCAGCCGCTTGCTCGGCTTGCCCAGGCAGAGCCATTCTTGGGCGCCGGCAGCTGCGCTGGGACGCACCAGCAACAACTCGACCGAGCCACCGCTCGCAACCTTCCCGTAGAGGCGGGCGCGCAGGACGCGCGTATCATTGAATACAAGCAAGTCGCCCTGACGCAGGAAGTCGCTCAATTGCGCGACGCGACTATGACTGAGGCGGTGATTATGGCGATCGAGAACCAGCAAGCGCGATTGGTCGCGCTGCTCCGTCGGCATCTGAGCGATGCTTTCGGGCGGCAGGTCGAAATCGAAATCGGCCAGATCGTAATGCGGCGCGTCGCCGGTCGAACCCGGCGTATCGATTGAATCCGTCGCGATCTCCATGCTGAGCACCGACAAAAAAACAGGCACCGCGGTCGGGTGCCTGCGTGTCACCTCATCGAATGGGCGGGATTTGCCACAGGGGGGGTAGGGGAGTCAACCGTCCGCTGACCGCTTCTCCAGTCGTTTCGACTCTTTGGCTTCGGGCCGGGCATCATCGTCTAAAGCCGACCGTTTGGAGCAAGTGTCCGCGATCATCGTCGAAACGAAGACGTTGACTGGGCGGTGCGATACCGCCACTGCTGATGCGGATGGTTGGGGCATCCTTCACGTATGGAGATAGCCAGAGCTTACGAACGGCCGGCTTCATCGCGCGCCGGTGTGGGAATCATCCTCGCGTCATCGGTGCTGTTCGGAGCCATGGCGGTGCTGGTGCGCGCCGCGACGCGCGAGATGCCGGCGTTGCAAATTGCCTTCGTCCGTTTCCTTGGGTCGTTCCTGGTGCTGTTGGTTGTTAGCGGCGGTCGCAAGTTGCGACCACGAGCCGGCAATCTGCGTCGACTGCTGCAGCGCGGTTTGCTCGGCGGCAGTGCGATCTGCCTCTACTACCTGGGAATTCAGGGCGCCGGGGCGGGGTTGGCGACACTGCTGCATTGTACCTATCCGGTGTGGACGGCACTGATCGCAGGAATTTTCCTGGGCGAAACCGTGACTCGTTCCATGGTGCTTGCCCTGGTGCTCAATGCCGTCGGGGTTGTGGTCGTCGTTGGACCTGGGGCTCATTTCGGCTCGCAGGCTACCTGGGGAGCCATTTCTGCGCTGATGGCCTCTGTACTTGCCGGCGGCGCGGTTGCCACAGCCCGCCACCTGCGGGCCAGCGAGGATGCACTGCTGATCACCACCTACTTCATGGGCGTTGGCGCGGCGTTGACGTTCCCCTCCATGATCTTCGGCGTACACGTTCCGTCGTTATTCTTGCTGGTACTCCTGGTCGGGGTAGTGGCGACTTCGGTGACGGCGCAATGGTTGTTGCATCACGGACTGGGCTTTACTTCCGCGACCCAGGGCAGTCTGGCGGCAGCAACCAGCACCTTTTCTGCCGCCGCTTTTGAGGCGCTGGCCCTTCATGCGTATCCGGGTAGCCACACGTTGATCGGTGCAGGGTTCATGATCCTCGCCGTTGGTATGGCCGTGCGACCAAGGTAGCTTCTTTGGCGTGAACGGAGGAAATATGCGACAGCTGATCGTTGGCCATGTGCGGCTCGAGCTCCATCAGGGAGACATTACGCAGCAGGACACCGACGTCATCGTCAACGCGGCCAATAGCGGTCTGCGCGGCGGAGGTGGCGTCGATGGAGCGATTCATCGGGCGGGTGGCCCTTCGATCATGGCCGAGTGCCGAACGCTCGGCGGCTGTGCAACCGGCGATGCCAAAGTCACGACGGCGGGGCGTCTCAAAGCAAAGTACGTGATCCACGCCGTTGGACCGATTTTCCGTGGTGGCTCAAACGGCGAAGCCGATCTGCTGGCCAGTGCCTACCGTCGTAGTATCGAAGTAGCGGCGCAGCATGGTGCGACGTCGATCGCTTTTCCCGCGATCAGCACTGGTATCTACGGCTATCCGATCCGCGCTGCGTCGCAGGTCGCAGTTCATACCGTCATCGCGACGGCACCGTTGTATCCGAATCTCGGTCTGGTTCGTTTTGTCTTGTTCTCGGCCAATGACATGGCGGTCTACGAGGCCGAGCTGACCGTCCAGGCACCCGGCCGTGGCT
>JACQEN010000334.1 GCA_016200585.1 Deltaproteobacteria bacterium | reverse complement strand
GGCGATTTCGAAAACGGACTTTGCCAAGTCGACGGCGATCAGTGTATCGTTTTCCATGATGGGCTCCTCCATTTTGCGTGGTTGCAACGACTTTGGCACATCGATGCCGTTCAAGTCGCTGGAGGAGTCCATCTCATCACTCCATGCGACGGCGCGGAAAGGCGCCGCGCCGCGCATGAGCGCCAAGTTCGGCGACACGACGTGCAGCGTTATGGATGCGGAGGACCCCCCCTCCTCTTTATCCCCGACCTAATTCTGGCTAGGATCTGGCCAGAATGCGCTACGAGATCATTCTCTCTTTCGAGGCGAAGGAGGATTTTGAAGCGTTGTCAGCATATGACCGAGGTGCAGTCCGCGACGGCATGGAAAAGTACCTACGCCACCAGCCCACAAAGACGAGCAGGAGCCGCATAATACGGCTGCGCGGTATGCGCCGCCCCCAGTACCGGCTGCGCGTCGATGACAAGCGCGTCTTCTACGACGTGAGCGACAGGGTGGTCGATGTGCTGGCTATCATACCGAAGGCGAAGACCGTCGAATGGCTTGAGCGGTACGGGGAGAGCACGTCGCCGGAAGAGGAGTCTAGCCAATGAAGGAAGTAGCTCTGTCGGAGATGAAGGATGACCTGTCGCGCTATCTGCGGATGGCCGGCAAGGAGGAAATCGTGATCACCCGTCACGGGAAGGCGGCTGGCATTTTGATCGGCTTTGAATCCGAAGATGATTGGTTTGACTACCGTCTGGAAAACGACCCTAGGTTCCTCGACCGCATTGCCCAAGCAAGAGCGAGCTTACGCGCGGGGCGGGGAGTAAGACTCGAGGACCTACAAAAACCCACGCCGAACAAGCGCCTGCAGCCGACGCGCAAGAAGCGTGCGCGCGGCTGAGGCGTTCGGCGTCAAGACATGATTGTTTGAAGGTCGCCGTGACCCGCGACGAACCGACCTTCAATTCAATGAGCGGTAGGTTCCTTCGAACTCGACGAACGGGCAGCCGCTGATCGAGAACGGCGTCGAGCTCGGATGAACGGTCAGCGTCTGGCCGTCCGCGGAGATCTCCACTTCACCGCTCAGCGCATGCTGGTAGTACGGATCGAGCAGGCTGTTCGACCAGTGTGTCAGCTGCGCCGTGGTGCCGCTCGTGGGTGTCGCAAGGAAGGTGAAGCACTGTCCTTGCGTGCAGTCGGCACCGGGCGGTGTCATTGCCAGGAAGATGCCGAGTGGCGGAAAGGGCGAGAAGCTCATGGGTATGCTCTGATTGCCGCAGGCCGTGTTGATGTGGCCGATGAAGATGCAGAAGTCGCCGGCGCCCTGATCGAAACGGATGCTGCAACCGGTAATCGGCCCGGCCGTCGGCGTCGGCTTTGGGGTCGGCGTGGCGGTTGGCGTCGGCACCGCCGGGCAGCCGTTCAATGCGGCGTTCACCGCGGTGACCAGCTCGTCGATCGTCACTTCGTGATCGCCGTTGAGATCGCCCGGACATACCTGCGCCTTCACTGCAAAGGCGACGAACATCGCGACGAACAACGGCAAGAACCAAAGGTCGGTGCGTTGCATCGGATCCTCCTCGTTCCGGAGCCCAATGCCCCACTCGGGTACACGCACGTCGCATGCCACGAAGGTTCTACGCAGTCATGGAATCCTTTGCGGGATAATGTCGCAACGGCGCGAATCGACGCAACCGACGATGAACCAGAGACCGCGATTTAGTAGCGCGCCGTCAGCTCGATGAACCCGTAGTCGGCCGCCGTTCCGGCGAAGTCGCGCTTCACCACACCCTGGCCAAAGGCGTGGGCGTAGTAGGCACCGGCCGTCAGCTGCTTCCATGGCGCGATGGTGACGCCCATTTCGGCGACGTGTGCCAGGTTGCGTTTGCCGCCGGAATTCAAGCCTTGGAAGCCGAAGAACTGGTTGTTCGTCGCACCGCCGCCGGAATACCACAAATCCTTGGGCTCGGTGAGGCGCAACCAATGATAGTCGGTGCGGATGGTCACCATGCTGTGCGGCTTGAGGACGAGCTGTGCGAACAGATCTTCATTGTTCATCAAATTGTAGAATGGAAACTGCGCATAGGTGCGCGGCGTCGGTAGGATCTGGAAAAACGTCTTGTGACTCTTGTCGTATGGATCGGCGTCACCCGACGAGCGATCGTATCCGATCCGCAGCCATGGAGCGGCGAATAGTTTCGGCAGCTGGTAGCCGGTCTCGACCGCATAGGCCCAGCCGAAGTGGCTCAGGCTGCCCCAATCGCCCGATTGCAGCGCCCCCCAGAGCAGGCCGTCGACTCTGCCGGGTCCGGCATCGATCACTGCGATCGCATGCCCTCCAAAGGTATGGATGGCGATTGCCTTGCGGTCGACTGCGGGCGCTGGCGTCAGTGTGAGACGATTGTCGGCTTTCGTCGGGCTGTGCCGTTGATCTTCGTAGTAGAGGTAGAACAACCGCGCATCGGCCGGCATCCAGTCGGGCATCTGCTTCAGCGTCGCGGCCAGCCCGGCAAGCCAGGCGTCGAGCTCGCGGTTGGCGCTGACTTCGAATCCGCCCTGGGTCGGCCGTGTGCCGATCGCCGTCAGGTTGAGCGACTGCGTGTCGTACACCAGGCGCGCGCCGTCAAAACTGCGGGTGACGTGCGTGAAGTTGAACGGCCCAACCAAGCGTTCGGAGATGCGCGCTTTCTTGAGCCATGCGAGCGCCGCATCGGCCGGCGTCGTTTCGAGTCCGTCGCTATAGTCGAAGCGCCCGGCCGTCAGCGCCGTACCGCTCAACCCGGGAAAGTCGGTGACCGTGAAGTATCCCTGCTTGAGGAAGGTCTCACCCTGATCGCGCTGATGGGTGTTGGCGAAGTAGATGGCCCCGGTGCCGAGGTTGCCACCGTTCTTGCGTGACAAGCTGGCATCGTCGGGAAGATTGACGAGACGCGTGTCCTGGATGTCGACGACGAAGAACGCTCCCGGCGCACTGACTTTGGCGCCGACGCGCAGTTGGTTGGCGAAGAAGTTGTAGCGTTGCGCCCCCGCGGCCGCGGTGCCGGCGCGCGGTTCGAAGAAGTCGACGAGCTCGCCACGCACGCGATCGCTGGCGCTCAGCGTGACGCGGTCGGCCCAGGTGTTCGCCGGCGGCTCCGCCACAGCGATCGACGACAAGGCCAGGCAGGAAACAAGGGCTAGAAGGTTAGGGCGTTTCATTTCTCTCCTCCACTCCGCGACAAGGAATACGGGTTGAGCCGATCGGGTTGGCTAGGCGTGGCGCTCGGCGGCGCGCGCATCGACTTGTTGAATCTCCTCGGGTGTCAGCAACCGCAACGCCAGTGGGAACAAGACGTGGTCCTCCTTGAAAATGTGGCCGCGCAACAAGTCGATGAGTCCTTCCGCGTGTTGCCGCTGCGCCGTCACGTCGCCGTTCTTCACAGCCATGGCGAGCGCTTGCAATGAGCTGCGGAATTCGGCGTGCTCGGCGTTCATCACCACCAGTGGTCCACTGTCGTTGCCAATGTGTAACGCCAGCTGCGGAAAGAGGGCCTCCTCCTCGAGAACGAAGTGATCGAGGACGTCGTCCTCCAGGAATGTGGCCAGGTCGGCGGCGGCGGCTGAGGTTTCTTGGCTCAAATTCGCTTCAACCTCGGCCAGGCGCGCCAGCACTTCTTGATGTTGACTCCCAAGGATTTGTATCGTGCCGTTCATCGCGTTTAACCTCCCTCGGTGGGTATCGTCTTCTGCCGCTGTCCACCCTAGAAGGTTGTGCGCACCTGTGTGTATGATGCGAGTCATATAAAGCCATGGCTGGAATCGAATCTCTTAGGGGCTTTCGCACCCTCGAGGCGGCGGAGCGTGAACGTATCGCTGCGGCGACGCGAGAAGTACGCGCAACGGCCGGTCAGGTGCTGTTTTCCGCCGGGCAGGACAGCGACGCCGTCTGGGCCGTCAAGGAGGGCTTGGTTCATATGATCAAACACGGCCCTGGTGGTCGCGACGTGGTCCTTGAAATCGTGCCGCCTGGCGATCTGTTCGGGGCGGTCGTTGCTCTCAATGGGCGCCCCTACCCAGCAAGCGCCGTGGTCGCGGAGCCGAGCGTGGTGTGGAAGATGCCAGCGACCTTGGCGCGCGAGCTCTGTCAGAAGCATCCGACCCTGCGTGCGGCGATTCTCGAGCACGTATCGACGCGCCTCCACAGCGCGCATGAGCGGCTGTGCTCGATCGCGCTGGAACACGTCGATCAGCGCCTGGCGCGGCAGCTTTTGGTGCTCAGCGAGAAGATCGGTCGCCGCGAGAACGGTACGACTCTGCTGCATGTCACCCGTCAGGAACTGGCCGACATGATCGGCACCACCGTCGAAACGACAATCCGCATTGCCAGCCGCTGGCAGCAATCGGGACTGATCCGCTCGGCGCGCAACGAGATCGCGCTGGTCGACGTAGAAGGGCTGGAGCGCATCGCCAAAGGCGAGGCATAAGGGATCGTCTCCGCGCTCTCCGCGGCTCGGCGTGAAAACAATCGGCCAAGGTCGTGTCTATGGCTCGAAACTCTCCGCGCATCCGCCGCAACCCATGTCGGCGTCGATGGCGAAAAGCGGTCGTTCGCTGGCCGGTGCTGCCGGTACGCGCTTACAGAGCTCATGCGCCCCGAGGCTCAGGTAGCACTGCGGTAGAGCATCCAGGCGACGCCGTAGACCGGCCGCACAGCCGGCAAGGTGCTCTTCGATAAATCGTTCTCTTGCGCTTGCGGTGATCGTCGCCGCTTCTCCGTTGCCGCAAGCCCGGGCAAAGGCTTCCTTCAGGAAGAGATAGCTGACGAAACCGATCTCGACGGCGATATGGTCCGGCGCTTCTTCGTGCTGTGTCGCGAAGCCGAAGGCTTCGTAGGTCGTCGTGAGCTCGGCAAACAACTGTCCCGGATCGCTGAAGGGTCGGTAGCTCACTTCACGCGGCGACAGCAGGCCACCCGGTCCGAGCAGCGCCATGTAGTCTCCCTCGCGCGCTTCGATCGCCGCATGCGCCGCTCGTTGCAGGCCCTTCCGGCGCACTTCCGCCGCCACCGTGTCGACCTCCTTGCGCCACTGCGAATGTGGTCGTTCGAACAGCAAACCGAGCAGTCGCCACTCGACCGCCAACCGCAACTGCGACTCGTGTTGGCTCATTTTTGTGCTCCCTGGATCAGCAGCGGTACCCAGACCGAACGCATCTTGCGCGCCCCGGCTTCCTGATGCGCTCCCTGCCAAACGGCGAATGCGACTTGCGTTCGTTGGCTGGGGGCGACGCCCGCCGGCGCCGGTCGCTCGATGACGACATTCCAACCTTGGCTGGCGTGCGCCCCACGACCGCTGGCCTGGCCGTCGGCATCCGGACGGATGGTTCCCGGACCTTCGGCGACCAGCGATTGCACCGGCTGTGTCCGCGGCCCGGCAGCATCATTCCCCACTGCGCGCGCCGGTGCGTAGCGCTTGGCCATCTCCTGCTGCGCTTGCGGGTCGTCTTTCAACGGAGCGGCTTCGAACGGATAGTGATCGACGGTGGCCGCGGGGTAAATCGCCTTGATCGAGTCCTCGCGTCCGTCCGCCATGGCTTGCCAGCTGGCGCGCCAGAAGGTGATGTGCACCGGCCGGCCAGGTTCACCCATTTGCGGCGCCGGGACGTCGGCTTCTGTTTTCTCCGGGAGCTGCACGGCACAACCATCGGGGAAGCGGCCGCTGCCGGGTAAGTCGTCGACGGTCGGATCGACCCAGCTCAGCCGGAAGGCGATGCGCTTGCCGTCGGTCAACGCGCGCACTTCGACCTTGTCCGTCGACGCTTCGAGCAGGCGCGGCTCGACCATGTCTTGCGGCAGCAGGGCGGCGCTGAAGGCCGGCGCCTGATTCCACTGCGCGTCGTTGGGATCGGACGGCAGCGTTGCCAGCCGCGCTGCAACTACCTCGGTCGCCGGCGGTGGCGGAGCAGAGGGCGAACAAGCGGCGAGCATCAATGCCGCGGAAAGGATGCAACCACGGATGAACAAGGATGAATACGGGGAGACCGGGGCCGGGAGCAATCCTGCGAGGCTTGACCTTGGAGGTGTTGAGTCCACAGAACGAATCCCCCGTGGCCCCCTTTGGAAAAGGGGGCGCTCAAGTGAGAAGGGAAGGAGCCCAGCCGGTCC
>JACQEN010000333.1 GCA_016200585.1 Deltaproteobacteria bacterium | reverse complement strand
GGAGCAGCTGCTGGCTCAGCCACCCGAATCACGATCGAAGGTAGGGCGTGTACGCCTGCGTGCCGCCCGTCGGCACAAGATCCTTCCAGTCGTTCCACGCCGACGCCACAAGGCTGCTGCACCCGTTGCGGCCTGAGACAAACCCACTCTTCACGGCAAAAAGCGCGGCTCTCCTGATGGAGGGTCGCGCTTTTTTGTTGTCGGAAATGAGGAATCTTACAAATTGTGGACCAGCAGGAGCAGGAACTTAGCGCTCCATGGAATCAGCGACATCACACAATGAACCGACGCCAACAGGTACAGCGCTGGGGCCACGAGGTAGTGGTGGCTGTGACGATGGAGCAGAAAGAGCAAGCCGCAAGCGTTCGCCTTGAAGAGCATCAGAGCTGGGCCGACGCCGAAATGGGCAAAGGCCGCCAGCAGAATCGGGTTCGCCTCGCGCCATCCGACACGCAAACCTTGGTAGGTGGCGACACCGTCAAAGATCTGCAACGCGATGTTGAGGATGAACAGATCGTAGAGTTGGCGACTCGAAGCTGCCATTCAAACGTCCCCTACCAACCGCAGGGCGTCTACTCAAGCGCAAAGTGACGAAGTGTACGAAAGGAATGCCGAACCTACGCAGAACGTCAGCGCAGAACGCCCGCGCTTTTCAGCTCGGCAATTTCACCATCCGAGTGCCCGAGGATTTCCGACATGACGTAGTCGGTGTGCTGGCCGAGACAAGGCGCTGGCCGTTCGACGGCGCATGGCGTTCCCAGCATACGCCAGGGCATCCCGATGTGCCGCAAGCGTCCAACCTCGGGATGCTCCAACTCGACGAAAGCTCCGGCCCGATTCAAATGCGGATCGTCGCTCAAGTCTTGGCTATTGAACGCCGGAAAGCTGGCGATCTCAATTCCTTGCAGGACTTCGGTGATGTCTTCAGGCGAGTGTTGGAGGGTCCACGCCGTTATGATCTTCTCCAGCTCATCCTCGTTGGCCTTGCGCGCTTGCAGCGAGGAAAAGCGCTTGTCGTCGGCCAGCGCCGCGTTGCCGATTGCTGACGCGAGCCGGTGCCATTCCTTATCGTTGCGCACAGCAAGTGACACCCAACGTTGTTCGCCGGCGCAGCGGAAGACTCCGTGCGGCGCCATCCACGGATCGCGGTTGCCACTGCGCGGCGGCTGTTCCCCGTTCATCGTCTGGGCAAGCACGCCCTCTGGGAGTACGGCGATGCTGGTCTCCTGCTGCGAAAGGTCGATAAACTGGCCTTTACCCGTACGCTGGCGGTAGAGCAGCGCCGCAAGCACGGCAAACGCCCCGTGGAGCCCTCCGGTGGGGTCGCCATAGGAGATTCCCACGTGCATCGGTGGCCATCCGCTGTACCCGGTCAGCGACGACATTCCTGAGAGCGGCACCTGCGCCGGACCGTACGAGACGTATTCGTGCTCCGGACCGCTAGCTCCGTAGCCTGACATGGCGATCATAATGATGTCGGGTTTGACCTGCGAAAGTACCTCGTATCCAAGCCCGAACCGAACCATGACCCCGGCCGCAAAGTTCTCGCAGACGATGTCGCTCTGGGCGACGAGTTCTTTGGCGATCTCTACGGCGCGCGGCTGCTTGAGATCGAGCGACAAACTGAGCTTGCCCTGGTTGTACTGGTTGAAGTAGCCGCTGCGATTTATTCCCGGTTTGCCGTCGAGCCAGGGCGGCAGCATGCGCGTGACACATGGCCGAGAAGCGGTTTCGATACGGATGACCTCGGCACCGAGATGCGCCAGCTGTAACGTGCAAAATGGACCAGCCCAAACCCACGTAAAGTCGGCAACCCGAATCCCCTCCAATGGTCGGCCTGCGCCCACGGTTCAAATCACTCCTTGTGCGTGCAAATCGCGCCGGGTGCTTTCATTGAGTTGAAGCAGCGTTGAGAAGATCTCGTCGTTGTGCTGGCCGAGTAGCGGTGCCGGTCGGCGCAGCTCCCACGGCGTGCAACCGAATCCATACGGTGCGCCGGGCATGGTGACCCGTCCGGCTTTTGGATGGTCGATAACCGCGAAGAACCCGCGTGTCTTCAAATGGTCCGACGTCAATAGGTCTGCCATGGTCGACACCGGAGCCAATGGAATCCGACGTGCCTGCCCGGCGTGATAGAGATCGCTGACGCTCTGCGTGCTCGCCCATTCCTGAAGAAAGAGCTTGCAGGCATCCCAGTTGGCGGCGCGCGCAATGCGATTCTCGAACAGCTCGATCTGCGTCCATTCGGGATTGCCCATCAGGTCAACCAGCGTCTGCCACTGATGTTCTTCGACACAGCACACGAAAATCCAACCGTCTTTACACTCCAGGAAGTCGAGCGGCTGGATCGGTTTGTGGCCGAGTCTCGACGCAATCAATCCCATGTACGGGTAGTATTCGTACGTCAGCTCGAGGATCGCCGCCAGGCACTCTTGGATGGAGATGACGACGTGCTGCCCGGCGCCGTTGACGCCGCGTGCAAAGACAGCTGCGAGGGCCGCAATTGCGGCATTGAGTCCGCCCTGGAATCCAGCCTGCTGCCCGAACGCCTTCAGCGGCGGCATGTCGTCCGTCCCCGGGCCGCCGCCGTTCAAGTAGGCAATGCCGCCGGCGTTCCACAACGTAAGATCGGTTGTCGCCCAGGTCGAGTGCGGCCCTTCGAGACCGAAAGGTGCAATCGAAACCAGAATCAACTTCGGATTGATCTCCGACAGGGACGGATAATCGATCCCGGCCGCAGTCATCTCGTGCGGGCCGAAATTGTGCACAAGCAGATCCGCACCGCCGACCAGCTCGCGCAGAATCTCCTGTCCGCGGCGCTGACGCAGATCAAGAGTGATGGCGCGTTTGTTGGTGTTGAGATAGAGGAATAAGCCGCTCTTTTCCGGGTCGACTTGATTTCCAGGAAACGGGCCCCGGTAACGTGCGGCGTCGCCATTGCCGGGAGGCTCGACCTTGATGACGTCGGCCCCCAGATCGGCGAGGAGCTTGGTTGCGTAGGCGGCGGCGACGAGCTCGCCGCATTCAATCACCCGCAACCCTTCCAAAGCACGTTCCGACATATTCGATGGGTCGCAGCCTCTACCATGATCGGAACGCTCGTGCCAACCTGGTTTTGTTGGGTTTTGTCGGTTTGCATCAGAGCCTCCATCGAAGCAAATTGCTTGACAATCGGCGTGCGTCAATGGCGAAGTATGCCCTGGCCGGGTAAGATCCTGCCGGAGGAGATTGGATGATCGGAGCGATGCTTTTGCAAAGGCTGGGGTGGGCGGGTGGCCCGCGGGCGATGCGATCGGTGGCCTCGTGCGCCGCGGTTGCGTTGGCGGTTGGAGTGCTGATCGGCCTTGGCGGATGCGGCTCGAACGGCTCGTCGTCGGTGAGCTTTACCGACGATCCACAAGCACAGGAAAAGATCACCGGCGTCGTTTACGGTCCCAACGGTGCTCTGGCGGCGTTGGCGCCCGCGTGGTGGGAACGTCAACTCAATCTGAGCTTCTCATCACCGGCCTACGGCCTACAGGGCGTCAGTCCGATCGGTGCCGGGCTCCCGGTTTCTCTGTCCCTGCTCGACGCGATCGACTTCGCCGACGGTCGCATCGACAGCCCGAAGCCACTGGTCACGTCCGCTCTGACCGACGAGGAAGGGCGCTACTCGATCATCGATCCGGCGGCGGAAGACGTTACCGTCTGCCGCAAGGTGCTGGCCGCCGGCAGCGGAACATCCCTGACTCGCGCCCTGGTGTTTTCTCATAACGTGCAGATCGATGCTGCCAGCGAAGCTCTGGTTCGGGTGCTGCTCGATCACGTATCGACGTCGTTGTCACCGCTCTGCAACTACAGCGTCGACGACCTGGCGCGGCTCCTGCAAAAGGTACAAGACGTAACCGTCAGCGCCCACGGTGATACGGCCGGCGAGATCAACGACGATGCCTACCTGCGGGCCAAGAACAATCGCTTCGTGCAACAGATGCTGGTTGATCTGGGCAACTGATCGATCGCGAATTCGCTTCGATCACGGCACGAGACGAGCGCCGAGTCGGAATAGGTCGAGCGCGGTCTCAGCTCGCAACGCGTTGGCGTAACGCCGGCGGTAGAACCACCAAGAGTCCGGCTGCTTCACTCGGCTCCGAGCGGTTGTGCCAAGCGCTCATGAAGTCGGTGTGCGAGAAATCGGCGGCGCTCCAACGTGCGATGACCTGCCAGCTCGCATCGTCGGAGGGGCGTGCAAGAATATGCACATCTTGCTTTTCGGTAAGCCCGATTGCTGCGCGTTCGCTGGGTGTCATCGCGAATAGGATGTAGCCGTCCAGCTTGGTCGTCACGAAATACATTCGAACCTCACCTTGCCGCCTGGCGCGTCGGGCATGTGCCCAGTGCACCGTGTCGGACGGCGCGCGAGTAACTGAGAATTTGCAATCCGTTGGGGTGGAACCCTCCGACATTCAGGTATCCGCCATCAATCGTGCGTGTCGACGACCAATCCCAGGCCTTCTCCAGCAAGCGAATGTTGCGCGCTGCGAAGTAGAGAACCGTATCGTAGGCGATCTCCACCGCGGTCCGTCGCCGGACAGCCGTTGCTGCCACACCGAGCTCTTCCGCATAGCTACGCAATCGCGGCTCCTGCTCATCGTACGACAGGTTGCAGCTCGAATCGATCGGCGCTTTCCGCACCAGCGCCCAGCCGGTCGTGCATGTGTCCACCGCCGCAGAGGGCTCGAGCTCGATACCCCACTCGTCTTTGAGTTGGTAGCCCATCTTGCGCAGAAAACGAGCGTCGAAGGCCTGCGGATAGCGCCGAATCAGGTCTTGAATCGTCAGCGATGAATCGGCAGCCGCGCGATCGAGGCGCAGTACCAACATCTCGCCGTGACTCATTGCCACCTGCAGCTCCTGCCGTGAATAGGGAATCGGTAGGTCACCAAGCAATTTGGCGGGTGTGCCGAATGCCGTCGCTACTTCCTCTGGACCGAGCACATCCGCACCGAGGATCGATCGAGCATCGGCCTCACTCTGAATTGCACCCATCGCCGCCTTATAACAAAGGTGAATGACGTCTCAAGGCGCGGATGCCAGCGTTTGACCTTGGCAGACGCAGGAGTGACGCATATAGTCCGCTCGAATGGAACGCGCCGATCTTGCCCGTCTCGAGGATGGAATCCTCGCGCCGTACGCGACGCGCAGCAGCGCGTCGCGCGGACGCGTCCACCCCGAGCCGGACGATCGTTTCCGTCTCGCTTTTCAGCGCGATCGCGACCGCATCATTCATTCCACGGCGTTTCGCCGCCTCGAGTACAAGACCCAGGTGTTCGTCAACCACGAAGGCGACTACTATCGTACCCGTCTGACGCACACGATCGAGGCGGCGCAAATCGTCCGAACGACGGCCCAAGTATTGCGATTGAACCAAGATCTGGCGGAAGCAATCGCGCTGTCTCATGACCTCGGTCACACGCCTTTCGGGCACGCGGGCGAGCGGACTCTCAATCAGCTCATGGCGGAGCACGGTGGCTTCGAGCACAATGGTCAGAGCCTGCGCATCGTCGATGTCCTCGAAGAACGTTACCCGCGGTTCAAAGGCCTGAACCTGACGTACGAAGTGCGTGAAGGAATCGTCAAACATTCACTGCCGTACGACAAGCCGCTGGCACGTGACTTCGAGCCCTGCAGGGCGCCGAGCCTCGAGGCCCAGCTCGTCGACTACGCCGATGAGATTGCGTACAACACCCACGATATCGACGACGGCCTCAAATCGGGCTTGCTGACGGCGGAGCAGCTGGAGGACGTCCGCTTGTGGCGCGAGACCTACGGTGCGATCCGCGAGGAATTTCCCACGGCGGGCTTCCGTATCTGGCGTTACCAGGTGCAGCGCGCTTTGATCAAAAATTTCGTGACCGATCTGGTTGAAACCGTCGAATCGCGGGTGCAATCACTCCGTATCAAAGGCGTGGATGACGTTCGCGCGCAGGCCGGGCCGATTGCGACGTTCAGCGACGAGATGGAGGAGAAGCGTCTGGAGCTCAAGGGTTTCCTGATGGAGAACCTCTATCGTCACTTTCGTGTGACTCGCATGATGGTCAAGGTGCAGCGCGTCATGGCGGATTTGTTCCACGCGTATATGTCGGAGCCGAATCAGTTGCC
The DNA here is from genome assembly GCA_016200585.1 of Deltaproteobacteria bacterium. Taxonomy (GTDB): domain Bacteria; phylum Desulfobacterota; class Binatia; order HRBIN30; family HRBIN30; genus JACQEN01. Next base: position 6,524 of record JACQEN010000333.1, on the reverse strand, counting down.
GCCCCACATCATCGGCCGAGTCGCGGCGGGCGAGAAGCCGGCACGCGTGATCTGCGACTATATCGCCGGGATGACCGATCGTTTTGCTCTTGAGGAGCACCGTAAGCTGTTCGATCCAGACGAACGCGTCTGACGGCGCGGTTGCCGGTTGGACCGCCCTCCCACGTGCTTGATCGCGCTGCTAGGGATGGTGGAGCGTGCCTATCGAAACCCAAACCCAAGCAGGCGACTTTCGTTCCGGCTTCGTTGCCATCGTCGGCCGACCGAATGTCGGAAAATCTACCCTCCTGAACCGCCTCCTCGGGCAGAAGGTCGCGATTGTAACGCCCAAGCCGCAAACCACACGCGGCCGTATTCTGGGGATTCTCACACGACCGGATGCGCAGGTGATCTTCGTCGATACCCCCGGGCTGCACAAAGCTCGCAGCCGGATCAATCAACACATGGTACGGGCCGCGGAAGCGGCGATCGAAGAAGCCGACGTCATCCTCTTTCTCGTCGATGCCACGACCGGGTTGAGCGCTGCCGACCGAGCGATTGCGGCCGACCTCGGTGCGCGGTCGCGGCAACTGTGCGTTGTCTTGAACAAGATCGACAAGACGGCGCGCGCCAAACTACTGCCGATCCTTGCGGAGCTTAACGGCATGCTACCGCAACACGACGTCGTTCCCGTCAGTGCCCGTACCGGTGCCAACTGCGACGAGCTGATGCGGCAGATCGTAGGCATGCTGCCGACCGGGCCCAAACTCTACGACGATGAAACGTTCACCGATCAAACCGAACGCATGCTGGTGCAAGAGCTGGTGCGCGAGAAGGTGCTGTTGCTGACCCGGCAGGAAATTCCCTATGCCGTTGCGGTGACCGTCGATAAGTTCGAGGACAAGGGAAAGGTTGCGGTGATCAGCGCCACCATCCACGTCGAACGCGAATCGCAGAAGCCGATTCTCATCGGCCAGGGTGGGCGCCGCATCAAGGAGATCGGTCAGGCGGCACGACTCGAGATCGAGGCGATGCTTGATCGTCGAGTGTTCCTGGAGCTCTTTGTACGTGTGCAAGCCGATTGGACGCAGCGCGAATCTCTACTGCGCGAATTCGGCGTCTAGTGATTCAGGGCACTTGCCGTACTTCTGCTTGGCTCAGCGCCTCAGTCGATTGCCGCGTTTTTACCTGAAATCGAAATCGTCGATGAACTGCGTATTCGGAACGGTGACGGGGTTCATGCCGTTTGCATCCGTGATCTTGATGCCGAGGGCCGAGCCGTAGGCAAGATGAGTTCCGTCCGCACTCCAAGTCGGCGCGGTCGGTACGAACGGATCATTGACAATGCGCGCCTCACCGGAGCCGTCGGGATTGATGGTCAGGATACCACCCGAAAAGGTCCCGCTGCGGATGAAGGCGATTTTCTGTCCGTTCGCATTCCAATCCGGGTGACGGTCCGGAAAATCATTGTTCGTCAGTCGCACGAGATTGGAGCCATCGGAGTTCATGACCCAAATTTCGAACCGCGTGTCGGCGCCCAGCTGTCGCGGCCGGGTCGACTCGAAGACGATACGAGCGCCGTCGGGACTCCACGATAGGTGGCCGTACGTTTCCCCGACAGTCTTGTTGACCAAACGGTGCCGGCCCGAGCCGTCGGCGTTGATGACGTCGATTGCGTCACCGCCACCCGCGGTGAACGCAATCTGGCTGCCGTCGGGACTCCATGCCGGATTGCCATCGAGAAAGAATTCCGACGGATCTTGCAACAGATGGAAGCCGCTGCCGTCGGTATTGATGACGGCGATACCGAGGTGATTGTTTTGTTCGTCGGGCGAGGTGAACGCGATTTTGGCGCCGTCAGGGCTCCACGCCGGGTTCGTGACCAGTCCAAGCGTCGGCTTGTGGAGATTCGTCTTACCCGAGCCGTCGCTGTTGATCACGAAGATCCCGATCTCGACAACTCCGCCGGCATAGACGATGCGCGGCTCGCCACCAGGCATCGGTGTCGGATGCGGAGTCGGCGTGGGCGTTGCCAGCATGCCCGCACTGAGCGTCGTGCTGAACATGTCGCTGCCGACGTAGACGTTGACCGGAACACTCCCAGTTGGACCAGGCAGGTTTCCACTGATGACGACAGAGACGTTCTGGCCGTTGGCGTCGGTAAAGCTGCCTTCAACCTCGAAGCCGCCGCTTGCCGGATCGTACGTGCCGGAGACCGCGACCGAAACGCCGCCGACGGGAAAGGTGAAGCTGAGATTCGGAGTGAAGCGGGAACGAGCCGGGCTGGTGATCAACAGCGAGCCACTGACATGACCGTTGGTATCGGCGGACAGATTGATACTTCCATTGTGCGTGCCGTCGAAATCTACCGCCGCCGCGTACGAGCCCGAAAAATTGCCTGCTGGGCAACCGGTCAAAGCGTTGCCGACCGCAGCGATGAGCTCGTCGATGGTGACCTCGCCGTCGCCGTTGCCATCGAGGGACAGGCATTGATTCAGCGATCCAGTACCCAGTGCGAGATTGACGCCGACGATGAGCTCGTCGACCGTGACCTCACCATCCCCGCCGCAATCGCCCACGCAAGTCGCATGACCAACCGTCACCGACAGCAATGCCATGGTGAACCCTACCGCCACTGTGACGAGGGTGAATCGTGCGCCGTTTAGCTTGGTGGAATTGAAACAATACATCGAATCTGGCCCTCCCCGGACAAAAGCGACTCGCCTGTTCAGGCAGGCGTTCAATTCGATTGAACATTGTTCAAAGGCAACAGGTCGAACGAGCTGCTGCGAGCCGAGGCCGGGGGGGACCCGCTTCAGAGTCCCGATAGAGTGCCGCGGTCGTCTGTCGTGCCGCCTTTGAGATGTGTCGTCGAGTTGAGCACGCGTACCTGCCAGGGCGGTTCGACGTCGATAATGGTGACGGATGTGTTGGCCCATCGTAGCGGTGGCGGTTGGTCACCAAGGGTGAGGTGCCGAGTCACGAGGGAATGGCACACCAGGCCGTGCGTGATGACCGCCAGGCTGCCCGTGGCTCGGCGCGCCGCATTGACGATGCGCGGCCACAGCAGGTCGACACGGGCATGAAACTGGCTCCAGGTTTCGCCGCCCGGCGGCTCGTACTCGGGAGATAGAATGTCGACGTCGAACTCGGCGTATGCCCGGCCGCGAATGTCGCCGTAGTTACGTTCCTGCAAGCCGGCATCGAAGTGCAGTTGAGCCGCGGTGGCGCGTTGTACGATCTCGGCGGTCAATACGGCACGTCGGAGGTCGCTGCTCACGATGTCGGTGATCCCGGCGGTCGCAAGGCGTTTGGCCAGACGCTCTGCCTGCGCGCTGCCGCGGTCGCTCAGCGGTATGTCGGGTGTCTGCACGATGCGTGCGGCATTCGAGGCGGTCTCACCATGGCGGATCAGATAGATGGCCATCGCCGAGCCTCTAACCCAACCGGGTCGCCGCCAGCTTGCGCAACGCCGCCTTCTCGACCTTGCCGGAACCGGTTCTTGGAACGTCACTTTCAGTGATGATGAGGATATTGCGCGGTACCTTGTAGCTTGCCAGCGACCCGCGGCAGAGCTCCCGTAGGGTGTCTTCCGTCGCGGCCTGATCCGGCTGCAAGACGACGAACGCAACGATGTTCTCGCCACGTACGGGATGTGGCACACCGACAACGTATGCTGCCTTCACCGCCGCGTGTCTTGCGAGTGCTTCTTCGACTTCTACAGCAGCGACGTTTACTCCGGCTGTCTTGATGACGTCCTTCAGTCGCGTTGCGAAGTGCAAGCAACCTCTCTCGTCGATGAAACCGAGGTCGCCGGTTTTGAAGAAACCGTTGGCGTCGAAGGTCTGACTGCGTGGAATCTTGTAGTAGCCTTCCATCAAGGTCGGCCCCTTGACCAAGATCTCGCCGGTCTCGCCGGTTGGGACGGGTTGGCGCGTGTCGGGGTCGACGATGTCGATCTCCATGCCGTCAAGCGGCTTGCCGAACGTTCCCAAACGGATCGGTTCCGGATCATCCCAGCGCGCACAGGCAACACAGGTTGCGGTCTCGCTCATGCCATACATGCCAACCGCATGATGTTCGCGGCCGAGAAGCCGTGTTGCCAGTGGATGATTCGAACCCTTGTCGAGGTAGAGCTTGCGCTTGGCGAAGTCGGGATGCTCGAGCAGCGGGCCTGCCTGGTGCCAGCCGGCCATGATCGTGCAGCGCTCTTGTTCGAGGAGCTGCAAGGCGCTGCCGGCGTCGATCACTTCCTGAAGGACGATACGTCCGCCGCCGGCCAAGGTGCTGAGTGCACCGAGGATGAAGCCGCCGCTCCAGAACAACGGCATGTGTCCCCACCACGCATCCTGCGGCGTGATTCCCAGGCACGCGGCGATGCGTCGCGCCGATACGACGAGTGCACTGTGGGCATGGAGAACCGCTTTTGCCTGAGCGGTCGTTCCCGAAGTGAAGAAGATGGTCGCCCAATCGCTGGGCGCAACGCTCTGTTCGAGCGCATCGAGAACCTCGTCGTTAAGATCGCCCTGCAGCCTCGACCATGCCTGCATTCCAGGGGCTTCGCCTTCGAGCGACACGACTCGGCGCAGGAGCGGTGCTTGCGCCGAAAACAATGGCCCCGCCTCGTTGGTGGCAAGCTCGGGGACGATGTCGATGAGGTCCGCGACGTAATCGTGTTTCAAGAAACGCGGCAGCGCCAGCACCAGCGCTACATCACCGTGGCGCAAGCCGTAGGCGATCTCGTCGCGTTTCCACAGGGTAGAGAAGGGTACGAGGATGGCACCGATGCGCAGGGCGCCAAATGCAAGCGGCAGCCATTCGAGCCGATTGGAGCACAGCAGTCCGACGCGCGTTCCTTTGGTGACGCCGAGATCGACGAGCTTCTTGGCCGCCGCGCGGCTGGCATCGCGCAGTTGCCGATAGCTCAGGCGCTCACGAACCACAGCCTGCGGCGCATGGGCGATGGCCTCATTGTCGCCGTGAGCTGCAGCGAGAGAGTCAAGAAAGGAGCCGAGGGTTTCCATCTAGCGACACTCGTCGGGCGTCGGGTGTCGGGCGAGACGGCGGTTTGTTTCAACCCTCAATCGCCAATCGCCAATCGTCAATTTCCTCACCCGCATGCTCCCGAGCCCTTCAACGCTGCGATCTCTTCCGCCGACTTGCCGAGCTCGCTCAGGCATTCGTCGGTGTGCTGCGCCAAACCAGGCGGTGGAATGCGCAATGAGCCGGGTGTTTGACTCATACGGAAGATGACGTTCATGGTGCGGAAGGGGCCGCTCTGCGGATGTTGCCATTCGGCGACCGAGCCGATCGCTTTGAGCTGTTCCATCTCGAAAAGGTCCTTGAGATTGTTGACGCGGCACGAGGGTACGTCGTTGTCCTGGCACAGCTTGATCCAGTGTTCGCAGCTATTCGTGAGGAAGATCTCCTGCAACAAGGTGACGATCTCGTCGCGATTCTTGCAGCGTACGGTGTTGCTGGCGAACTTCGGATTCTGCAGCAGCTCTTCGCGACCCAATCCTTTGCACAGCCGATTGAAGAAAGCGTTGGTCAAGCAGGCGACGATGAAGTAGCCGTCGCAGGCCTGGAAGGCCTGGTAGGGGACTAGGTCGGGGTGGCCGTTGCCGAACTTGGCGTAGTCGAAACCGGTGTTGAGGTAGGCCGTCGAGATATCGGCCAGCAGCGAAATGACGGCGTCGAGCATCGCCAGATCGATCTTCTGGCCAGTCCCCGTCCTCTCGCGATGCAACAGCCCCAGCGTGATCGCGTAGGCAGCGTAGATGCCCGAGGAGATGTCCGCCACCGGCCCTGCGGCCTTGGCGGGCGGACCGTCAGGAAAGCCGGTGAGGCCCATCATGCCACCGGTTGCCTGGATGATGAGATCCATGCCCGGGCTCTGCGCCATCGGTCCCTTGTCGCCGAACGCCGTGATCGATGCGTAGATCAGACGCGGATTGATCTTCGATAACGCTTCGTAGCCGAGTCCGAGTCGATCCATCACTCCGGGGCGGAAGTTCTCGACCAAAACGTCCGACTTCGCCACCATCTCCCGCACCAACGCCACCCCGTCGGGATGCTTGATATCGACGCCGACGGAGCGCTTGTTGCGATTCAATCCCCAGAAGTTGTAGCTGCCGACCTTGGGGTCGGCGCCGCGCGCGTAGCGGATGCTGTCGCCGCGATCGGGTTTCTCGATCTTCCACACGTCGGCGCCCATGTCGCCGAGCAGCGTCGTGCACCACGGCCCCGCGGCCTGGTGGCTGACGTCGATGACACGGATCCCCTTCAAAGGTCCCTGATTCTCCATTCGCTACCTCATTCCTGCTCAACGCCCGACGCCCTACGTCCGACGAGCTCTAGTCGACCAAAATCAGCTGAACTTCTCCTTCAATAAATTCGTCTGCACCTTGTTCGCCGCGTTGCGCGGCAGTGTTGCCACGAACTCGATGCGGCGCGGCTTCTTGAAGCCGGCGAGCCGTTGCGCCGCGAAGTCGATGAGCGTCTCGCCAAGCAACGTGGCGCCATCGCGCTTGACGGCGCGCTCG
>JACQEN010000001.1 GCA_016200585.1 Deltaproteobacteria bacterium | reverse complement strand
CATGGATTGCTCGTCGCCCTACGCCATGGCTGGCTTGATTGCGTTGCGCGACCGATTCGACATCGCCTTCGGCAACGACACCGACAACGATCGTCACGGCATCGTTACCAGGAGCGCCGGCTTGCTGAATCCAAATCACTTTCTGGCGACGTCGATCGACTACCTCTTTCGAACCCGCAAAGCTTGGCGCGACGATGCGGGAATAGGAAAGACGGTGGTCAGCAGCAGCATCATCGATCGCGTCGCCAAACGACTCGGCCGTAGGCTCGTCGAGGTGCCGGTGGGCTTCAAGTGGTTCGTGGACGGATTGATCTCCGGGGCACTCGGTTTCGGTGGCGAGGAGAGCGCCGGGGCGGCGTTTCTGCGGCGTGACGGTTCGGTGTGGACCACCGACAAGGACGGGCTGATTATGGGTCTGCTGGCGGCCGAGATGACCGCATCCTGCGGCCGTGATCCCGGCGAGCTCTACGGCGAGCTGACGCGCGATCTCGGTGCGCCGGTCTACGAGCGCGTCGATGCGCCGGCCAGCGCGGCACAGAAGGCGATCCTGCAGAAGCTGTCGCCGCAGCAGCTGACGACGCGCGAGCTGGCGGGCGAGTCGATTCAGACGGTTTGCACCAACGCGGCGGGCAACAACGCGGCGATCGGCGGGCTCAAGGTGGTGACCGAGAACGGCTGGTTTGCGGCTCGTCCCTCGGGCACGGAGGACGTCTACAAGCTCTACGCCGAGAGCTTCCGCGGCAAGGAACATCTGCAGCGTATTCAGGAAGAAGCGCGAGCGCTCATTTCCAAGGTGTTTCGCGACGCAGGTTTGAACGGGTGATTCTCGCCTGCCATGGATCGTTGACGGTGCTTCGCTGGCGGCACGGATCAATCTTGCAGGCGCCGTACTGATCAACGACCTTGAGGCAAGCGCCTATGGTATTGCGTTGCTCGAGCCATCCGAGCTCTTCGTCCTGCAAAGCGGTGGTGCCGAGGCGGCTGGGAATGCGGCGATCATTTCGGCCGGGACCGGGCTTGGCGAAGCGGGTCTCTTCTGGGATGGTTGTCAGCACGTGCCGTTTGCGACCGAAGGCGGACACGCCAGCTTTTCTCCCGAAAACGATTTCGATCTTGAGCTGCTGCGGTGGATGCGCCGGCAGTGGCAGCATGTCAGCTGGGAACGCGTGCTTTCCGGCCCTGGCCTGGAGAACATCTATCGGTTCCTGCGCGACAGCGGACGTGCGCCGGAACCGCCGTGGCTACGCGACGAAATGCTAAGCGGCGACGCGCCAGCGACGATTGCGCGAGCCGCTGACGCCGGTTGTGAGATTGCGGCGACGGCCCTGGATTGCTTCGTACGCTACTACGGCGCCGAGGCAGGCAATCTCGCGCTCAAGACCATGGCCCGGGGCGGTGTCTATCTCGGCGGCGGAATTGCTCCGAAACATCTAGCGAAACTGTCCGATGGTACGTTTCTCAAGGCATTCGTTTCCAAGGGTCGAATGCAGTCGATTCTCGAAACGGTGCCGCTACGCGTGATCGTCAGTGAAAACTTGAATCTCCTTGGCGCCGCGCGTTGTGCGGTCGGTCGCGGCGGCGCTGTCGCCACGTCACGCTGAACGACGCTGCTACTTCCAGCCGATGGGCTCGTAGCCACGCTCACGCAGACAGCGCTCGACGAAGTTGGCGTACACCGGGTCGACGGTCGGTTGCTGGAATACGCCGAATATCGAGCTCAGTAGGCCCGCGGTCGCTCCGGTTGCGGCGCCGACGGCGGCGCCGCGACCGGCGTCACCGGCAACGGCTCCACCGACTGCCCCGATTGCCGCGCCGGTGGCTCCACCGACAGCTGTGCCTTTGGCGACCTGTCCGGCCTTGGCGGTGCCGGCCAACTTCGTCTTCACGAATTCGTCGGCACGTTGCATGCAGTCGGTGACCGCGGCTTGCGCGGCGCTGGCTCCTTCGCGTTGGTATTGGTCATTGGGATAGAGAACGGGGCGCTGAGCGCAACAGGCATCTAGCGCCAAGACTGCGGCGATCGCCAAGCACAACGGCAAGTGGAAACCCGGTGCGGAACGTTGCATCGCGTACCTCCGCGCGCACTCTACTCACAACAAGGAGGGCGTTTCCAGAAGGGTAGGCTGTAGGGGCGTTCTGGCAGGAGGTGATGAGACCTTAGCGCCGTAACTCGAACAGCGAGATCGATGAGCCTGGTTTGACAGGGCAGAAAGCTACTCTCTGAAGACGATGCGGCCACCGCTGCTGTCGAAGCGCCAGGTTCCACCCGTACCTTTGTCGTGCTTGCCGGTCGCCGTGAACTCAGCAGCGGTTGCATCGATCTTGAGGGTTACGCCGGGATCAGAGCGCGAGTAGCCGTGCAACGTGAGCATGCAAGAAGGTGCGTCGGCGCAACTCACATACGTCTCGTTTTTGGAGTAGTAGGCTTCTTCGGCTGAGATCGCGTTGCGCAAGTCAGACTGTGCGATACCGTCGTAGGCGTTTTGCTTGTAGAGGACGTATTGCGGTATGGCGATCGCAGCGAGGACGCCGATGATGGCAACCACGGTCAGGAGCTCAATGAGCGTGAACCCCTTCCTGTTTCGGATCTCGGTGATCGCCATGTCTTTTCTCCCGGCGTTCAAATCAGCAATGCCCGTACCAGCGCGTGCCTGGAGTTAAGACTACACGATTGAGGAGCTGACAGTCTCTAACGGAGGCACCGGCGAAACGCCACGCCTGGTCCAGCGCGACTATTTTGACGATAGGAGACCCTTTTGCGCGCTGTCGCCGTCGGTCGCAGATGGCAACTGCCATGCGTCATGCGTGGCCTCCCGGCTAACGGAAGCATCGCGGCTTGAGGGCCGAGTTTCTATCGACTTCTCGGCTCCGGCTTGATACCCACAGCAGCGATGCATCGTCCACACCCGATCACGGTCAAACCTGGCCGCAAACCAGGCGAGTACGTCGTCCAGGTGCCCTCGCATTGGGAGCTACGCCTGCGCCGGGTACTGAAGCAGATCATCGTCGAGACTCTACCTGACCCTCGTGAACCTGGTTTGACGGCGATCCAACGAGAGGCGCGCATCCGCGTTCGGCGCAAACGAGCCCAGGCTGCCATCTGTCAGTTTCTCAGCGACCTGGTTACGGCCGACCTGATTGGCAAGGAGGTTGCGTTGGCAACCCGCAACCGTTTCGGTACGCGCCGCGGATCTCTCCGCGAGCATGTTCACGCCATCCTGAAGGAAGCAGCCGAGAAGTAGATATCGACGCTCCCGCGTTCACGCAGCAGAGCTATGATCCGGGAAGGCGAGTCGAAGCTCAATGGTCCCAAGGGGATTCGAACCCCGAAACGGGCTGTGAAAAAGCTAGGATTTTCCTCGGACGTTCTGCCACAACACGCCACCGAATGCCGCCGGCCCCTTGGGGGGCCAAAACGGTGAGGCTTCACGGCAGCTGGAAGATCACGCTTGTTGTGGCCGATTGTGGTGGAGAGTCTTCTTCTTGGACTACGCAGCTAGCTCCACCCGCACCGTGCGACCGATTCTCGCCTCGAGTGTAATTAGCATTTCCAAACTGAACTTC
>JACQEN010000354.1 GCA_016200585.1 Deltaproteobacteria bacterium | reverse complement strand
GGGGCTTTGCCCGCCAGTTCGGTCCGTGCGGGCTTGGCGCCGCAAACCCGACGATGAATCGTCGGGCTGAAAACAGGCACCCCGTGAACGGGGTGCAGAACAGTTTGCGAGCTCCGATGCTTGCGCCCGCTTCGAGCGGGCGCCTGATTTCAGCCGGGGCATTCATGCCCGGGTCCAAAACACGCGTTTGGCAATTGGCGGGCAAAGCCGGAGAAATCTACTGGTGGATCAAAATCCCAACCGCCGACGTTTCTTCGATGGATCTGGGCGGCCGGTTGAACGCCTGCTTGGCGGCTCTTGAGACACGTGGGTGCGCCAGGACGTGCTCGACGATGCGGTCGACGACTTTGTCGACACCATATGCCTTTAGCTCCACGGCGCAATTCCCATATTCGACGAGAAGCTCGGGATCGACGTCAGCGCCCATGGAATCTGCGGCCCGTTCGATCACTTCGGCCGCTTCTTGCGGGCGTCCGCAGCCTTGTAAACAGTGACTCAAGGGCACGGCGAGAACCAGGTCGAGCGGACCGCGCGGAACCTTTGATTGGAACGTCACCCAAAGCTCCAGGGCTTCGGTGTCTTTGCCCGCACGCAGTGCGGCCGCGATGGCTCGCTGACAAAGGGCTCTACGTTCCGGCATGCGCCCGAGCTCGGCGGCGATGGGCCAGTAGGAGAGGGCCGCATCGAGGTTGGACGGACTGTGTAGGAGCTCGCGCTCGAGGATGTCGCACGCCTCACTGCGTCGGCCCCGTACCAGCAGGCGGTTGATCTGAGACAGGGTCGGCGAGCTGCCGTAGATTTGAGATTCAATGGCCGGTTTGACGTACCGCTCTTCGACGTTCAGGGCCCACATCAGCAAGCCGGCGGCGACGCCAAATCCGAAGCCGTAGACGTGCGCCCAGTAGGCGACTGTGTCACCACCGGAGGGCATGCCGATCGAAGTGAGTCTGGCGCGCATGAGCTCGCCGATGAACCACAGCGGAAGAACGATCCAAGCGTAGGCGTTGAAGGTTCCTGGTGGAAACATTCTCCAGAACTTTATCTTCGCGGTTGGAAAGCGCACCAGAAAGGCGCCCATGACGCCGGCGATCGCTCCTGAGGCGCCGACCAGCGGCACACCGGCATCGGGCTTGTGCCAAGCGAACATCAAGGCGGCGACGACGCCGGCCGCGAGGTAGAAGCACAAGAACAGCGGTCGGCCCCATTGATCTTCGATGAACGGTGCCATGATGTACAGGAAGAGCATGTTGAAGAAGAGATGCAGGAATCCGCCGTGCAGAAACATGTGAGTGACCAGCCGCACAGGGTCGGATTGGTTGGGGATGTAGCCCCACTGCCAGGAGCGCTCTTTCTGGAGAACTTTCATCCAGATGGAGGTTTTCTTGTCGAGCTCTTCCTGACGCAGGTCGGTCATCGGCGAGCTCGGGGGAGGGTGATCGATCTGCTCACGCAAGTCGTTGCCTTCGTTGCCGTGCAAGCTGGCAGCGTAACGGACGGCCACGTTTCGTAAGAGCGGGTTCGGCTTGAGCTCGAGGTGTTTGACGTAGTACTCGAGCGAGTCGACGAAGGCTTGATCGGCCTCCTTGAGCCGGTCAGAGCTCACGCCGGGCGGCAGCAGCTGAAGTACGACACACGCCGCCAAGATGGCAAACGTGAGAATCGGCCAGCGCCGCAGCTCGCCGTGATCGTGTCCGACAGGGATCAGCGTATACCCTCCAAGGGGTTGCTAGTCTGGCACCTGTCGTCGTCTCGTCAACGAGTATTTTCAGGGTCGCACAAAAATTCCAGTCCTGAGCTTGAGTCGGCAGTCAGCGATCCCTTCACAGGCGGATGGGGGAGTCGATTGCCGACAGCCTCTACGCTGTCGGTTCGGGCGCTGACCTGTACTCGATCATCAAGCCCCGACACCTACGCCGGAACGTTTCGAATCGGCAGCGCTACAAATTGAGAAACTCGGCCCGCGCGTCTGGACTGTCGCGTCCATTGGCGAGATGATGGCACGGCAATGGCGACCGAGCATATCCAGGCAATCGTCCTCTGTGATGTTGACGGGCTCATCTCCTACTGGAGCCCCGGGGCGGAGCAATTATTCGGTTACCCGGCAACGGCGGCCATCGGGCAATCGCTCAACCTCATCGTTCCCGAAGCGCTGCGGGAACGTCATTGGGCGGGCTTCAAACATGCGGTCGAGAGCGGCCGTGCGTCGTCGAGCGGTGCAGCTACCAATTTTCCGGTCAAGTGCCAGGACGGCCAGGTCCGAACCTTTCCGGCACGCTTCGCTTTTCTGACCGACGCCCACGGCAAGCCGGCGGGCGCCATCGGCATCTACAATGACCGACAGGGTGATGAACGACCTTTCGGGCCGGTTCAGCCGCTGTCGGCAGGTTGACCGATCCTTTTGAGGAGGCTGCCACGGATGAGTGAACGAGATGCCAGAAAGGCCAAATTGTCTGCCGACCGTGGGCGCGTCGTTCCTGTGCAGCTGGCGCATATCGTGCGCCGAACGTCGCGTTTCGACGCGATGCTCGATTGGTATCAGCAGGTCCTCGGTGCCAGTGTCGTGCACTCGGACGGCATGCTCGCCTTTCTCACCTACGACCACGAACATCATCGCATCGCCATCGCTCAGATCCCCGGCTTGGACGAACAAGCGCCGATGGCTGCGGGCACCGACCATGTCGCCTTTACGTTCGCCGACCTTGGGGACTTGCTGTACACCTACATCCGACTCAGAGGGCAGGGCATCGCTCCGTACTGGTGCATCAACCACGGTCCGACGACTTCAATGTACTACAAGGATCCCGACGGCAGCCGCGTCGAATTGCAGGTCGACAACTATCCGACTCCCGAGGAAACCAACCGTTGGATGCGTAGCGGAGAGTTCGCGGCCAATCCGATTGGCGTTGTCTTCGACCCTGACGAGCTCGTACGTCGTTACGAGGTGGGCGAGCCAATGACGTCGCTGGTGGCGCGACCGCCACTTCCCGAGGGCATGACGCCCTTCCAAATGCTGCGGTTCTAAAAGTGTGGAAGAGTCGAAAGCCGCCTTTCGACTCTTTTGATCCTTCGACTCCCAACGACCACGACACATGACAACCACAACCCGATACGATGTTGCGATCGTTGGCTATGGACCCGTCGGCCAGGCGTTGGCAATTCTATTGGCGCAACGCAGGTGGAGGGTCGCCGTATTCGAGAAGCAACCGCTTGCCTATCCGTTGCCGCGTGCGGTGCACTTCGATCACGAGATCGGACGCATCTTTCAAACGATCGGAGTGGCCGACGAGATTCGCGGTGCGAGCGAGTCGGCTGACATCTACGAGTGGCGCAACGCGGCGGGCGCGACGTTGCTGCGCTTCGATAGCCAGGAGTCCGGTTTGTCCGGCTGGCCCGAAGCCAACATGTTTGCGCAACCGGAAATCGAACGCCTGCTCGACCTGCGCGCCCGCAGCTTGGCGTCGATCGACCTCAACCGGGGACACGAGGTTGTAGGAATAAGGCACTCGGACAAATGTGTAGGCGTCGAGTGTCTTACGGCGGAGGGTCGCCATTTTGAGGCAGAGGCACGCTTCGTCGTCGGTTGTGACGGCGCCAACAGTTTCGTACGCCAACACGTTGGGGCAAACATCACCGATCTCGGCTTCTTCTTCGACTGGCTGATTGTCGATTTGAAGCCGCACCTGGCGCAGAAGTGGTCGCCGCTCAACATTCAAATCTGTGACCCGAAGCGACCCACAACCTTGGTGTCCGGAGGCCCTGGCCGGCGGCGCTGGGAATTCATGCGCCTGCCCGGTGAAAGCATCGAGGAGCTGAACAGCGAGACCACTGCGTGGCGCCTGCTCAAGCCGTGGGGTTTCGATCCGGCCAATTCCACTCTCGAGCGACACACGGTGTATCGTTTCCAGGCTCGCTGGATCGATGCGTGGCGCCGCGGCCGCCTTCTTTTGGCTGGCGATGCGGCGCACCAAATGCCGCCCTTCGCCGGGCAGGGAATGTGTTCGGGCCTGCGCGACGCGATCAATCTTGCCTGGAAGCTCGACTTGGTGCTCGCCGGTAGGGCGTCGCCCGAGGTGCTCGATTCCTACAGCAGCGAGCGCATCCCTCATGTTCAGGCAGTGATCAATTTCTCAATGGCCCTTGGCCGAGTGATCTGTGTCCTCGACCCCGCCGAAGCGCAGCTACGCGACGCGGCCATGATCGGCGCCCAGAAAGAGGGTCAGCGTTCGACGCCACCCCCACGACTCAACATCGGACCGGGTATTCTCCACGATGGCGACCCCTGCGCCGGTCGATTGTTTCTCCAGGGTCGCGTTCGTTGCGGCCAAACGACCGGTCTGTTCGATGATGTGGTTGGGCGAGGTTGGACGTTACTGAGTCCCTCCGCCGACCCTGCCTCAAAGCTCGGCCGAGAAGCAGCGGCATTCTTCGCTTCGCTTGGCGGAGTGAGCGCTCACGTCGGCGCCGATGCCGTCGTTCAAGACATCGACGGCACGTACGCACGCTGGTTTGCTGACGCGGGAGTCGACGTCGTGCTGCAGCGCCCCGACTTCTATCTCTTCGGCAGCGCTACCTCGGTCAAAGCTACGTCGTCCTTGGTCAACGAACTGCGCCGGCGCCTTGCGGCTTGAGCTCTTGCGCCACGGTTTCGGCGGGTGGGCTTTTGAACAACTCTACCTCGACTTGCTGGCGCCCGAACTCAAGCGCTTCGCGTTCGCTTTCCATGTAGATGTCGATCTTTCGACCTTTGATGAGTGCCCCGGTGTCGGTGACCGTGTAGAGCCCGGAGTAGTCGCCGGCGTTGTGCACCGCAATCCGCGAACCGATCGGCAAAACGTCCGGATCCGCCGCGACCATCCAGCGCTTGGTGTACTTGCCTGAGAAGGTGATGCCGGAAATACAGTACGCCGTTGCTTCGAATCGAGTCCGCCGCGCGGTCGGACTGATTTCCTCGTGCTCGGGTTCTACGGCGGAGGAAGAGAATGTCGAGTCGATCGCCGGCGACACGGTCCAGGTCAGCAAAGGACGGTGCGGCGCTGCGCTCTCGTACGCACAGCCGCTGAGGACAAGCAGCAAGCTTGCGACGAGTGCGGCAGCGACGACGTGCCGCGCTCGTCGAGGCACGTCGCCAACCGTCTGATCGACATTCGCCATGATGCCTGGATCAGAAGAAGGTCTTGCTGTGGATTCGTATTTCCTTCTGTGAGCAGCGTTGCGACGCAGGCCCTACTGTCCGTTGTCTCCATGTGGACCGAGGTTGACCCACACACTCTTGAGCTGCGTGTAGAGATCGAGCGCCGCCTTGCCCATCTCGCGGCCGAAGCCGCTTTGCTTGTAGCCGCCGAACGGCGAGGCAGCGTCGAAGACGTTGTAGCAATTGATCCAAACCGTCCCGGCGCGCAGCGTTTCAGCCATGCGATGGGCCTTCCCGATGTCACGGGTCCAGACGGCAGCTGCCAGTCCGTAGGTTGTGTCGTTACCTGCTGCCGCCACTTCACTCGGATCTTTGAACGGGATGGCGCACACCACGGGGCCAAAGATCTCTTCGCGGATCACCTTCATGTCGGGTCGCACATCGGCAAACACCGTGGGTTGGACGAAGTAGCCCTTGCTGAGATCTTTGGGCCGGCCGCCACCTGCGGCAACCCGCGCTCCTTCTTGCTTGCCCGCCGCCAGATAGCCGGTGACGCGTTGATATTGCTCACTCGATACCAGTGGCCCCATCTCGGTCGCCGGATCCATTCCCGGCCCGAGTTTCACCTTTTGTGAGAAGTCGATCAGCTTCGGCATCACCTTGTCGTACGCCTTTTGTTCAATGAACAGGCGCGAGCCGGCACAGCAGCACTGGCCGTGATTGAAGTAGATGGCCGATGCCGCACCAACCGCTGCTTCGTCGAGGTCGGCGTCGGCGAAGATGATGTTCGGCGACTTGCCGCCAAGCTCCAACGACACGCGCTTCAGGTTCCCGGTGGCGGCGCGCATGACTTCCTTGCCGACTTCCGTCGATCCGGTGAAAGCGACCTTGTCGAGGTCGGGGTGTGCCGCGATGGCGGCGCCGGCGGTTTCCCCGTAGCCGGTAACGATGTTCACGACACCCGCCGGGATTCCCGCTTCCTCGAGCAACTCGCCCAAACGCAGGGCCGAAAGCGGAGTTTGCTCCGCCGGCTTGAGGACGACGGTGTTGCCGCACGCCAAAGCCGCACCGAGCTTCCACGCGGCCATGAGCAGCGGAAAGTTCCACGGAATGATCTGCCCGACGACACCGACCGGCTCACGCAGCGTGTAGTTGAGGAAGCGTTGCCCGGGGATCGAAACGGGAATCGTTTCTCCTTCGACCTTGGTTGCCCATCCCGCGTAGTAGCGGAAGTGGTCGACGACCAACGGAACATCCGCAACCCGCGCCACCGCGAGCGGCTTGCCGTTGTCGAGCGTTTCCAGTTGCGCAAACTCCTCGCCGTGCTTTTCGATCAGGTCGGCGAGCTTCCACAAGGCGCGGCCGCGCTCCGACGCCGTCATCCGCCGCCACGGGCCATTCTCGAAAGCCCGACGGGCGGCGCGTACGGCGCGGTCAACGTCTTCCTTCTCTCCGGCCGGCACCTCCGCGAGAATATCTTCCGTCGCCGGATTGTGTGTCGCAAACGTTTTGCCGGACGCGGACTCGACCCACTTGCCGTCGATGAGCATGCGTCGCGTACGGCTGCGAATGAACTGGTCGACTTCCGGGACGATCCCCGAAGTTGATTGCGCGCTCGCTAGTGCCATGAGCTTCCTCCTTGAGTTTGGTGAATTCTACTGCCAATCGCGGTTCGGAGAGAAGAGAAAGAAACATCGAGAACCGGTAACTTATAAAATGCCCTCCCACAGTTGGCGCGTCGCGCCGTACGGGTCCAACGCGGCACCGATCTGATCGCCAAGCTCCATGACGGACCGTTGCGGCGGACGATACTCGGGCCAATCTCCGATCGCATCGCAGCTCGGGTCGCCGTTGCGGATGAAAGCAATCCAAGCCTCGTGCATGCGGTCAGCAAGGGCTTGCGGGCTGGGTCCCGGGCCGAGAAAGAGCTCGGCCCCGGCACGATGCAGATTGTTGAACACGAACGGAATCTCCAAGGCGTGGGCGGCGCCAAGTCGCCCTTCGAAGGCCCGCGATCTCCAGGTGAAGAGGTACTGATAGGCCGTACCGCCGCATGCCGCTTGCGCCTCGGCCAGGCGGACGGCGGGGATTCGGAAGAGTCGGTCCGTCATGATGGCCAGCAGAAGGTCCGAAGCGCCGGCGTCGGGCCATTCTTTCCGATAGGCCTCAAGGGCGGCGCTGCCGTCCTGGAACGTCCGCGCTGCGATACGCTGCAATCGGCCTTCGTCGGTTGCACCGATCGGGAAGATCGTCATTTCGTTGCGATTCGTGCCGACCAGGACCCGGACCTTCGATGCCAGACCCTGGCGCACCGCGGCGATGGGCGATTGGGGCAGCATCGACGCATTGACCACCGGCTGAAAGGGCATTCCCCCGATTCCCTGGCCGCCTGCCGGTCGCAGATTGCCGGAGCGCGATTGACGTTCCAACTCGATCTGCGCTGCGAGGATGCGTTCCACAGGCGCGGCGATCAGGTCGTCAATCGTGCCGGCGCCGACGGCAGCCACAAAGCGTTGTCCGAGCTCCGCTCCTTGCGCGCTCGACAACGTCATATGCGCCGCACCGCTTTGCGCGACGGCACCCTGAAAAAGGCCTTGTGCGGCCGGGCAACCGAGCAGGGTGCCGACGCTCATGCCGCCGGCGGATTCACCTCCGACCGTGACCCTCTCCGGATCACCGCCGAAGGCGGCGATGTTTTCGCGTACCCATTTGAGTGCCGCGATCTGATCGAGGATACCGTTGGATCCGGAGTTGGCGTATTGCGTGCCGCCGATCTCCTCGATGTGGGCGAAACCCAACGCCCCGAGCCGATAGTTGAGGCTCACGGTGACGACATCGCCGCGCAAGGCGAACGACGTGCCGTTGTACCAAGGGATGGCGCCTTGACCGGTCCGGAAGCCGCCGCCGTGAATCCACACGAACACCGGCCGGCGTTTGTCGTCGACTGCCGGAGTGCAGACGTTCAACGTCAGGCAGTCCTCATCCCAGCGAACCTCGGGGCTGGCGGTCAAGCCTTCCTCGCGCGGCTGCGGCGCTGCCGGCCCGAAGCGCGTGGCATCGCGCACGCCCTGCCAACCGTCGTGCGGCTGCGGCGGACGGAAGCGCCGTGCGCCGGTAGGCGGTGCGGCGTATGGAATCGACGCGAAGAGGAGGGCTCCCTCCTTCTCCCTGCCGCGCAACTCGCCTTGTTGGGTCCTCGCGATTGCTGCCATTGTCCGTCCTCCGGAGCGTACCCGTCGC
The DNA here is from genome assembly GCA_016200585.1 of Deltaproteobacteria bacterium. Taxonomy (GTDB): domain Bacteria; phylum Desulfobacterota; class Binatia; order HRBIN30; family HRBIN30; genus JACQEN01. Next base: position 3,113 of record JACQEN010000354.1, on the reverse strand, counting down.
TTGTCCGACGGACCGGCATTCTCCGCAACTGAGGCGGTCGAAGTCAACCCTTAGCAGCGGCCGAAACGTGGCTGAAAGCGGTTTTCCTGCGCGAAGCGTTGCGTCACCGACCGGTCGGTGGATCGGCAAGATCCGCGGTCGAGGCCGGCGCGCGGCGTCTCGTCGTGTTCCGGCTCAACGTCCGATCGACGATTGCGCCGCCGCGGCCTTCATCAATTCGCCGTCGGCTGGAAGGAGAAAGCCCGCTTGTACGGCGCGATCGGTTGCCGCATCGTACGCGGAAACGTAAGACTCGTGCGTTGGATACAGCGACGCAAGCTTCGCGGCGTCGAACAGTGCCGTGGTTCCGAACAGGGCGCAAAAGATAGATCCCATCTGCCCTTCACCGGAAAGCTGAGCGATCGGCACATCGACTTGAGGGGTTCGAATGCCGCCACGTGCGTTGCCGTTGGCGTCGCGGCGAATGCGTGCCGCGGTTGTACCGGTTGTCTCAATCAGCGCACCTGTTGGTGGGGGCGTCCCGTGACGCACCCATTCGTTCAGCGCCTTGAAGGCTGCATTGAGAACGAAATGGTGCGGCCCCGAGTTGATCGGCGCATTGCAGGTAAAGCCTGCGACCGGTGTTGAGGTCACGACGATATTGGCGGCGTCGGGCGAATTGCCGACATCCGTCGACCCGACCACCGTCGTGTACGTATCGGCGTGCGCGGTTCCCGCGACTTCCCAGAGTCGGAAGCGTTCGGTGTCGGCTTGGCGCGCCGGGACGTATTGCAGGAAGCTCAGATCGGTCTCCGTTTCGAACGTGAACACGGGCACGTTGAGGTCGTCGCGTATCTTCGTTGCGCCGGGCACGTTGATCACCGGCAGCGGCGATTCGGCGAGCGGCGCGGTGAGCGTGCTGCCGCGGCTGTGCACCATGAAACCGTCGTAGATGTCGTCGTGCGGATGAATGGCGTTGATGTACGTGACCATGCGAAACGCCGATTGCGATTCGCCGGCGGCGATCACAGCTGAGACTTTGAGATCGCCAAGCGGATTGAGGTTCGCAGGACGGCGGATTGCCTGCGCGGCCTGGGAGTAGATGTCATAGGAAAAGCTGTCTCCGGGATGGATCAGTGTCCCGTAACGCGTCGGGTCGATCGTCTTCAGCGGAATGACCGGCAAGCCGAGCAAGGAAGGGCCGCCTTCGACTCCCAGCGCCTGGGCTGAAACACCCACCCAGGCAAAACCGTCGCGTATGAGCTCGGTATGCGCCCCCAGCCAGTCGGGCGCGGCGTCGAGTCCACCGCTGACATTCAGCCATTCGACGATGACGGTACCATTGAACCGTTGCGCATCGATCGGACGATAGACCACGATGCGTGTCTTGTATGCCGCTTCGGTATTGGGCGTGACATCCCACATGCCGTCGAGGTTCAGCAGTCCGCTCTTGGAATAGGAGTGGGCCGAGCCGGAAAGGAAGAACTCCGCTTGCGAGTATCCCACCCCGCCGAGATCGAAAGTCGTGGTGGCCAAGAAGGGCGAGCCCTTGCCGCCGGCGATGGGTCCCTCGATCAGCGGCCGTGAGACGGCGGCTCCGCGAGTTGCAACCGACGAATCTTGTTCGCCATCGTCACCACAACCGATCAGAGGGAAGAGGACGGCGCACGTCAGCAAGAATACGATGCAGCGTTTCGTGTGTTGACTTCGACCGAGGTTCATTCCTGACTCCGTTGCCGTTCTTTGATTGGGATCTAAGCGTCGATGCGATGCAGACCAAGAGCGCGGGTAATTCCGCGACGCAGCAAGCGGCTCGGCACCTTGCCGCGCAGGAAGTGACCGATCTTGGCGTCGAGTCCGACGGGATAACGAAACCGTGGTTTGGCGGCCTCGAGCGCGTCGGCGATCTGGACGCCCACCTCCTGCGGGTCGCGGGCGTGGCGCAGGACCTTTTCATCGATTGCCTTCTCCAGCGGCAGCATGAAGGGCAGGTACGGGCTCCCTGCCGGCTTGATGCGCGGCGAGCTCTTCCAGATTTCGGTACGGTAGGATCCTGGCTCGATGAGGACAATCTCGATGCCAAAGGGTTCGACTTCGTACGCCAGGGATTCGGCCCACCCTTCGATGGCCCACTTCGAAGCACAGTAGATCGAGTTGGCGGGCTCACCGGCGTAGGCTGAATTGCTCGAGACGATCACGATCCGTCCGCTGCGCCGGGCACGGAAGGTGGGCAGCAGCGCCCGGGTGAGAGACAGCACACCGAAGAAATTTGTCTCCATCACGCGGCGTAGCTCGGCCTCCGGCAGGTCTTCGAAAGCCGCTCCCACGGCGACGCCGGCATTGTGGACCACGGCATCGAGATCTTCGCCGGCGCCGGTCATTTCCTGCACCGCCGTCGCGATCGATGCGGAATCGGTCACGTCGAGTTGCATGAAGCGAATACGATCGGCCACCGTGGCGCTCCGAGCCGTGGCCTCAAGCCGGTCGCGTTTGCTGAGATCACGCATGCTGGCGACGACGTTCCAGCCGCGTTTTGCCAGTTCGATGGTGCTGACGAGGCCGAAGCCCGAGGACGTCCCCGTGATCAGTACCTTACGCATCCACCGACCATTGCCGGGTAACGGGAGGATGTAAAGAGTTCGCTCGGGTGCATTCAGACGGGCCTGATCCTGGTACGTCAAGAATCGCGACAGGGGGGTGAATAAGATGGATCGACCGCCGTCGATTGGACCGTGGCAGTGAAATCGGCGAACCGGCGATTGCAAAGTGCAGGGGTGCTCATGGCACTCCTGTCGGTCTTTGCCGTTGCCGTTGCGCGTCCCGCCTTCCATGCGGTTCACCCCCATCACCACCTGCCGCACGGCATGCGCAGTACGCTGTTTTGCGCCGAAACCGGCGAGGGGCGCGACGTCGAGCGGTTCGAGAGCACAACTTGGCAGGCTACCCCCCCAGTGGCACTCCCCCTGCTGCTGAGCCTGTCCTTCCTCGTGCTGCGGACCCGGCGTCGTGCTTTTCGCTTCACGCCGATTCATCGCAAGCTTCTCGCCCCCCGCGACCCCGCCGCGCCGTCTGCCTGACGGTTGCGGAGGTCACCAGCGCGCCGACGAGCAACCCGACCCCCCCTCCCGGGTTGC
>JACQEN010000329.1 GCA_016200585.1 Deltaproteobacteria bacterium | reverse complement strand
CGCCGGCGTCGTCCTGGGCGGCGCCGTGCAGGACTTTTGCATTCTCTGCGGCAGCCTGCGACGCGACGGCCGCTCGCTAGGGCAGATGGCGAAAGACGAAATTGGGCCGATCGGCGGATTCGCCGCGTTGCTCGGGGTGTTCTCCATCATGGTGATCCTGATCGCCGTGCTGGCTCTGGTTGTGGTGAACGCCTTGCGCCACAGCCCGTGGGGAACCTTTACGGTCGCAGCGACGATTCCCATCGCCGTCGTCATGGGTGCCTACATGCGCTGGGTACGACCGCACGATGTCTTCGGCGCGACGTTGATCGGGTTGGTATTGCTGTTCGTCGCCTTGATCGGTGGCCGTTGGGTCGACCAGCATCCGGTGCTGGCGGGCGTCTTTACGCTCAGCGCAGAGCAGTTGGCGTGGTCGATCATTCTCTACGGCTTTGCGGCCTCGGTGGTGCCGGTGTGGTTGCTGCTGGCGCCGCGCGACTACCTCTCGACCTTCGTGAAGTTGGGCACGATCGGTGCTTTGGCTGTCGGTATCGTGGTGATGCGGCCGGAAATCGAGTTGCCGGCACTGACGCGGTTCATCGACGGCAGCGGTCCGATTTTCTCCGGCAAGGTTTTTCCGTTCTGCTTCATCACCATCGCTTGTGGGGCGATCTCCGGGTTCCACTCGCTGATCTCGTCGGGCACGACGCCCAAGCTGCTGAAGGAGGAGACCGACGCGCCGATGATCGGTTACGGTTGCATGTTGCTCGAATCGTTCGTTGCCATTATGGCGATGATCGCTGCGGCAGCGCTACAGCCCGGCGTGTATTTCGCGATCAACAGTCCGGCCGGCGTGGTCGGTGCCGAGCCCGCGGTGGCGACCGCCAAGATCACCGCGTGGGGCTTCCCGGTTAGCGTCGAGCAGATGGCGCAGCTTGCCAGCGACATCGGCGAGCGCTCGCTGTTCGCGCGCACCGGCGGCGCTCCGAGCTTGGCGGTCGGGATGGCCCACATCTTCGCCAAAGCGCTGAGCGGCACGGCGATCGCGCTGTGGTACCACTTTGCGATCATGTTCGAGGCGTTGTTCATTCTGACGACGCTCGATGCCGGAACGCGTGTCGGACGCTTCATGCTGCAAGACCTGCTCGGAAACCTCTGGGAACCGCTCGGGCGGACCAGCTGGTATCCGAGTGTGCTGCTGTCGAGCACGATCGTCGTCGGCTGCTGGGGATACTTCCTTTATCAGGGCGTCATCGATCCGCTCGGTGGCATCAACATCCTGTGGCCGTTGTTCGGCATCTCGAACCAACTACTGGCGTCGATCGCCTTGGTGGTTGCCACGACGTTCCTCATCCGCGACGGCCGCGGCCGTTACGTGTGGACGACGCTTGTGCCCCTGGCTTGGCTCCTGGCCGTGACCATGACTGCCGGCTACCAGAAGGTCCTCTCCGCCGATCCCTCCATCGGCTTTCTCGCCCAAGCCGATAAGCTCAACCAGGCGCTTGCCGCCGGCAGCATCGCCGCGGAAAAGATCCGTGACACGCACGTGCAGGTCTTCAACCTGCGCCTCGATGCCGCCGTCACGACGTTGTTCGTCGCTCTCGTGGCCTTGATCGTTGTCGAAGCGGCACGAGCCTGGTACCGAGCCCTGCGCGGCCCGGCATCGGAAGCGTTACTCGAAGCCGTTTCGTAGCCGTGAGCATGCTTCGAGCGTCTACGCCCTCTACTCTGGCTCCATTGACGTTGCCTCCGTGCGGCCTGGCCTCCGGCGATCGTTCACGACCGCAAATCTCGAAAATACGCAACTCCGGCGGGTGTCGAGTCAGGCTCTAGAAAGGCGTCGAAGCGTGCGTCGCCGGCGACGTGGTGCAGCAAAAACGGCAGCGCGTAGCGTAGAATGAAGACGTGCGCGTCGCTCAAGCTGATGCTGTCGGGCCCGCACTCCAGGCAAAAGTCGGAGAACGGTGTGTGTCCCATGCGGTCGATCTCGACACGATAGCGAACGCCCATGGTCAGGTCGTAACCCTTGCGGCCGTTGCCGAGCAGGTCGTCGAGCGTGCCCACTTGGATCATCAGCGGCTGCGTGATGCTCGCCGTTTCGCTTTCGATGCCGTCGACCACCGGAGCCAGTGCAAGCCCGGCCACAAAACGCGCATCACGCGCCAGCACCCGTAGAGTCGTCAGTCCGCCATACGAGTGGCCCGACATGCCGACGCGCGTTGGATCGATCGCTCCGTAGAAGAACGAGGCCGGATCCTCGTTCAATGCCAGAAGCTGGTCGGTAACGAAGACGATGTCGGCCGGTCGGTTGACGAAAGAGTCCTGGAGCTGTTCTGGGGTTTCGCAGATGACGTACTCTGAGGTCGTGTTCCCAGGATGCGGCGGCGCGGCGACGATGAAACCCCACGACGCCAGACGGCGCATCAAGAAGATCGACTGTTCGCTGAAGCCGCAAGAGCCGTGCGAGAACAAAACCAACGGCAGATTGTGCAGGCCGGACGCCAGCGGCACTTTGAGCTGCCCGCCCGGCCGATTGTCGTTCTTCCACGTGCCGGCGGCTGCCGGATACCAAACGTCGGTCACCAGCACGCGATCCTTGTCGGGCATGGTCTCCGACTTCTTGGTGAACGTCAGACGCTGCCAGCCGGACCCGTAGGGGCCGAGCTGTGTCGGGTTTTGCAGACCGAGCAAGAGCCCCGAAATGTCGGCGGCGTTGGCACGACCGTCGGCGTTGACGTCGCCGCCGGCCGCCCCGACCGCTCCGCCAAAGATCGTGGAAATGGATTCGCCAAGGTCGGCTTGCGAGGGCAGGGCCGCCGCTGCAAGGCAGCCCAGGGTCCCCAACGCGACCCAATAACGAGCGCAACGATTCACTCGTTCCTCCGCAGGTCGGCCTTCAGGGTTACACCCCCAGGAATGGATCCGGGATCGAGGAAGGCATCGAAGCGATCGTCCCCAGCAACCCAGTGGAGCAAGTAGGGTACGGCGAAGCGCAGCACATACCCGTGGGCTTGATCTTGCGTCAGCGTGTCGGGGCCGCAGTCCGAAGAGGGAAAGCAGTTGTCTGAAAACGCGTAGTGTCCGGTATCGGCGATTGCCAGCAGGTAGCGAACGCCGCGCAAGTAGTTGTACGCGGCGCGTGAGTTGGTGGCGAAGGGCGTAACGCTGTCGAGCGTGCCGTCCTGGATCATTAGCGGAATCTTTACGCGCCCGGCGGCTCCTTCGACGGGCGATAAGGCCGGTGCCAACGCAAGACCCGCGACGATGCGGGCGTCGTCAGCACTGACACGCAGCGTCGTTTGGCCGCCGAAGGAATGTCCCGACATGCCGATGCGCTCGGGGTCAATCGCTCCGAAGAACGGCGACGACGTATCGGCATTGAGCGCCAGCAACGAGTCGAGAACGAACTTCATATCGGCCTCGCGGTTGAGAAACGAATCGGTGATCGCCGTCGTGCTGCCGCAGTTGTGACCAGCCAAGAGATCGTTGAGCGTGTTTCCCGGATGCGGCGGCGCGGCGACAATGAACCCATACGACGCCAACAACGGAGTGAAGAAAAGCGACTGCTCGGGCACACCGCACGAGCCGTGCGAAAACAGCAATAGCGGCAACCCCGAAGCGCCTTCGGCCAACGGTGCGTTGAGGATGGCGCGGTACTTCGCGCTCAGCGAGCCGCTCGCATCGGTCGGGTACCAGATATCGGTGAGCAGCACGCGATCCTGGTCCGGTTGAGTTTCCGACTTCTTGGCGAAGGCGATCTGGCGCACGCCGACCGCGTACGGCCCCGGCTCAGTCGGGCTGTGTAGGTCGAGCAGGATACCCACGATATCGGCGGCACCGACCCGCCCGTCGCCGGTGACGTCGCCGGGTATTGCGCTCTGCGGTTCACTGAAGGCCAAACGACTTTCTCGCAGGAGCCGATCGGCCGTTGTTGGGACCGATCCACGCGCCGGCGGCGCTACCACGAAAATGAATGGGAGGGCCATGATCGCGATCCGGCGCACGCAGTGCTGCTACCACGCTCCGTTTGGAGCAGGCAACAGCTTGATGCGTACCGATCTCCCAGGCTTGTGGTTGATTGCGACCGGCGAGTGGAGTACATCCCGACTTCTTCGACGGCCTCAAGCGCCGGCAGTGAATTCCATGCGGTTCGCTGCACGTCGCGGCCGTTACGCGAGACGACTCATGTTTTGTTCGAGAAGCGTTGCTCAACGGAGGCTGAAGGTTCCGCGGGAAGTGGCGCGGAGCTGACAGAGTTTACTTGAACGAGGCCGATCGCGTTGAGACTACGGCGTTTCAGTGGAACGCCGGCGCTTGGTTCGGGAGCCAACTCGGGTGCACAATCTGGCTGCTGATCTACGGCATGCTGTCGGTGGCGAAGGACCTTTGGACCGCGGTTTTGTCGATTGGCGGATTCTTCGTGCTCAATGCGTGGGGCGTCCATCTCTGGCGCTTGCGCGACCGACTCGCTGCCTACCCGGCGATGCAACGCTTTCTCCTGATGTCGACGCCAGTCGTCGCCCTGCTAACGTTCGTTGCAAATCGCCGCGGTGTTTCGCAACCTCCGAACCCCGGCGACTCCGTGTCGACATACTTGCCTTACTGGATCGTGCTCGTGTGTCCGGCGTTGATGCTCGGTATGTTCGTTCTGGAGCGCGCAACGCGCGCGGTAGCGAAATGAGCCTGTCAGGGTTGCCCGCCCAGCATGGTCTAGATTCGCGCTACACGATTGAACTTGCCCGTGTACAAGATCTGAGCGCCTTGAACGCCATCGAAGGCGCGGCGGCAATGCTTCTCGAGGGATACGCACCCGCTTCGATTCTGAACGAGCGCACGAGCTTGAGCGAGTTCCGCGAGGCGCAATCGGCCGGCCGCCTATGGGTTGCTCGGAGCGGAGAAGTCCTGGTTGGGTTCGCTCTCGTCGAGATGCTCACGCCGACCATGCCACATTTGGAGGAGATCGACGTTGCTCCGGCGCACGGCCGCCGCGGGGTCGGTACGGCCCTGGTGCGCGCCGTGTGTGCCTGGGCGGCGGGTTGCGGCTACTCCGAAGTTACGCTCACGACGTTCCGCTCTGTACCGTGGAACCTGCCGTTTTACGCTCGGCTTGGGTTCGAAGAGGTGCCAGCCGAAGAGATTCATCCAGAGGTCATGGCCGTTGTAGCCGACGAAGCGGCTCGTGGCCTCGAGCGGCGAAGTCGCGTCGTGATGAAGTATCAGATCGCTGATGGCCATCGGCGCTCGACGCGTTGAGCGAAACGACGATACCAGAGCGGGTGGTTCCCTCGCGGAAGATTGCCGGGGGCAAGCGCAGCAGTGGATTGAGGTCGCTCGTGGGGTCACGAACCAGAAGCGTCTTGGGAACCGCCGGATAGGATACTCTCCGGCCGGTATTGTTCCCATACCGTTGACGCCGTTCCTGCGGTCCTTTATTCGGTGACGGATATGTCCCGCGCCGTAACCATGGAAAAAGTGGTAAACCTCGCCAAGCGGCGCGGCTTTGCCTTTCAATCGAGCGAGATCTACGGGGGCCTGGCGAGCTGCTGGGACTACGGGCCGGTTGGCATCGAGCTCAAGCGCAACGTCAAAGAAGCGTGGTGGCGCGAAATGGTGCTGACGCGTTCGGATATCGTCGGCATCGACTGCTCGATTCTAATGCATCCACGGGTTTGGGAGGCCTCAGGCCACGTTGCCGGCTTCACCGATCCAATGGTCGATTGCAAGAAGTGCAAAGAACGCTTCCGAGCCGACAAGCTGTCCGATGCGCGCTGTCCCGAACGGCCGTCGAAGCGTCCGGGCGAATGCGGCGGTGAGCTCACCGAAGCCCGACAATTCAACCTGATGTTCAAGACGTTCATGGGGCCGGTCGAAGAGTCGGCCAATGTGGTCTTTATGCGTCCGGAGACCGCCCAGGGCATCTTCGTCAATTTTCTCAACATACTGAACTCGTCGCGCCAGAAGGTTCCGTTCGGCATTGCGCAGATCGGCAAGTCGTTCCGCAATGAGATTACGCCCGGCAACTTCCTCTTCCGGACGCGTGAGTTCGAGCAGATGGAGATGGAGTTCTTCGTCAAGCCGGGCGAGGACGACAAGTGGTACGAGTACTGGCGTGAGCGTCGCCTGCAGTGGTACCAGCAGTACGGCATCCGCTCCGAGAACTTGCGCTTGCGCGAGCACGAAAAGGACGAGCTGGCACATTACGCCAAGGGTTGCGTCGACGTCGAGTATCAGTTCCCGTTCGGCTGGTCGGAGCTCGAGGGCATCGCCAATCGCACCGATTTCGATCTCAAGCGCCACGCCGAGTACAGCGGCAAAGACATCAGCTACTACAATGAAGAGACCAAAGAGCGCTTCGTGCCCTACGTCATCGAACCGGCCGCCGGCGCCGACCGCGCCACGCTGGCGTTTCTGGTCGATGCCTACGACGAAGACGAGGCGGAAGGCGAAACGCGCGCCGTGCTGCGCTTTCATCCCCGCATCGCGCCGGTCAAAGCAGCGGTGTTTCCTCTGATGCGCAAGGACGGTCAGCCGGAAAAGGCGATGGAGGTGCTGGCGCTGTTGAGGCGGCATTTCCCGGTACAGTACGATCAGGCCGGTTCCATTGGGCGGCGCTACCGCCGGCAAGACGAGATCGGTACCCCATTTGGAATCACGGTTGACCATCAAACCATGCAGGACTCGACGGTGACCCTGCGCGAGCGTGACACCATGCAACAGGTTCGGTTGCCCATCGATCGATTGGTGGACGAGTTGAAGAGGCGGATTGAGATATGAAAAGAACGACAAAGAAAAAGGCGGCCCGCAGCATCAAGCCGCAATCCAAGAAGAAAGCTACGACCCCGAAGCGGGTGGCGAAGCCCGTCGCTGCCAAGCCGGCACCGAAAGCACTGGCGCGCAAGGTCGTCAAAAAAGCCGTACCGGCCAAGAGCCCGAAGAAGGTGGCCGCCAAGCCGGCCGTGGCGAAGAAGGCTGTCGCAAGCACTTCGCGCCGCTCCAAGTACGTGTACTCGTTCGGCGGTGGCAAGGCCGAGGGCAACGCCTCGATGAAGGGCCTGCTCGGCGGCAAAGGTGCCAACCTGGCGGAGATGGCCGGCCTCGGACTGCCGGTGCCACCCGGGTTCACCATCAGCACCGAGCTTTGCACCTACTACTACGCCAACGGCCGCAAGTACCCGCCGGTTCTGCGCGACGAGGTGTCGCGCAACCTGGCGCAGGTCGAGAGGCTCGTCGGCCGCCGCTTCGGTGATACATCAAATCCGTTGCTGGTGTCGGTTCGTTCCGGGGCGCGCGCTTCGATGCCTGGGATGATGGATACCGTCCTCAACCTCGGTCTCAACGACCAGACGGTGCAGGGGATCATTGCGCTCACCGGGAATGAACGCTTTGCCTACGATGCCTACCGGCGCTTCGTCGCCATGTACGGCGATGTCGTGCTCGACCTCAAACCGCGGACGAAAACCGAGATCGATCCATTCGAAGCCATCCTGCACGCCAAGAAGGAGTCGCGCGGCGTCAAACTCGACACCGAGCTCAACGCCGCGGATCTGCGCGAGTTGGTGGCGGAGTTCAAAGCGGCGATTCGCGACCGGCTCGGCCTTACGTTCCCGGAAGATCCGCAAGAGCAGCTGTGGGGTGCGATCGGTGCGGTTTTCGGCTCGTGGATGAACGACCGCGCCATCGTCTACCGCAAGCTCAATAACATCCCGGAAGACTGGGGAACTGCGGTCAACGTGCAGTCGATGGTCTTCGGCAACATGGGCGACGATTCGGGAACCGGTGTCGCTTTCACCCGCGATCCGGCCAATGGCGACAATGTCTTCTACGGCGAGTTCCTCATGAATGCACAAGGCGAGGACGTGGTTGCGGGCATTCGCACGCCGTTGCCGATCGCCGATCTCGAACGCGAGAATCCCACCATCTACAAGCAGCTCATCGACATCCGGCACAAGCTCGAAACGCACTATCGCGACGTCATGGACATCGAGTTCACCATCGAGCAAGGCAAGCTCTACATGCTGCAGTGCCGCGTCGGAAAGCGCACCGGTGCCGCGGCGATTCGCATCGCCATCGATATGGTCAAGGAGAAGGTCCTGGCGCCGCGCGAGGCGCTGTTGCGCATCGAGCCCGAGCAGCTCAACCAGTTGCTGCGGCCGACCTTCGTACAGGTCGAGAAAGACAACGCCGTCGGCGACAATCGCTTGCTGACCAAAGGGCTCAACGCCGGACCCGGCGCGGCAACCGGCCGTATCGCGTTTCACGCCGAGGATGCAGCGGAAGCAAAGCAGCGCGGCGAGGACGTCATCCTGGTCCGTATCGAGACATCACCGGAAGACATTCGCGGCATGGCTGCTGCCGAAGGTATTTTGACCGCCCGCGGCGGAATGACCAGTCACGCCGCCCTGGTGGCGCGGCAGATGGGGAAAGTCTGCGTCGCCGGCTGTGAAGCGTTGCAGATCGACTACACGACCGGCGAAATGCGAGTGTCCGGCAGTAACCGCGTGTTGCGGGCGGGCGACGATATTTCGATCGATGGCACTACCGGCGAGGTTTTCGTCGGCCGCATCGCGACACAGCCGAGCGAGGTCGTACGCGTGCTCATCGACGAAACGCTCGATCCGGCACAGGCCCCGAGCTACCAACAGTACGCGCAGCTCATGCAGTGGGCTGACAAGGAACGTAAGCTCGACGTTCGCGCCAATGCCGACCAGCCCGATCAATGCGCCAATGCCATCGCTTTTGGCGCCGAAGGCGTGGGTCTTTGCCGAACCGAACACATGTTCTTTGGCGAGGAAAAGATCGGTCCGATGCGCGAAATGATCCTGGCCGAGCGTATCGACGAACGCCGCGCGGCGTTGGCCAAACTATTGCCCCTGCAGCGAGCCGACTTCGAAGGCATCTTCCGCGTCATGCGTGGTCTGCCGGTAACCATCCGAACCATCGATCCGCCGCTGCACGAATTCCTGCCCCACGATGCGGAAGGACAGGGCCAGCTGGCCGCGCAGATGGGCATCGCCGTCGAGCGCGTTCACGCTCGTGTAGAGGCGCTGCACGAGTTCAATCCGATGCTCGGTTTCCGCGGTTGCCGCCTCGGGATCATCTATCCCGAGATCACCGAAATGCAGGCGCGCGCCATCTTCGAAGCCGCCGCCAACGTCATCCAGGACGGCATACCGGCTGCTCCGGAGGTCATGATCCCCCTCGTCGGTCACGAAAAAGAACTGCGCTTGCAGGCCGACATCGTTCACAAGGTTGCCAAAGCCGTCATGGACGAGCGCAATCTGCGCTTTAAGTACAGCGTTGGGACGATGATCGAAATCCCCCGCGGTGCGCTGACGGCCGACGCGATTGCGCAGACCGCGGAATTCTTCTCTTTCGGCACCAACGACCTGACGCAAACGACTTTGGGCGTCTCGCGCGACGACGCCGCCCGTTTCTTGCTGCCCTACGTCAATGACTTCGAGATCTACAAGAAGGACCCGTTCGAATCCCTCGACATCGAGGGTGTCGGAACCCTCATGAAGATCGCCGTCGAAAAAGGGCGGGCCAAGAGGCCGAAGCTGAAGATCGGCATATGCGGTGAGCACGGTGG
>JACQEN010000032.1 GCA_016200585.1 Deltaproteobacteria bacterium | reverse complement strand
GAAACCTCCAGCCAGCGCGCTACATCCAAGCCGTATGATGTCGCGTCGAAGTTTTCTGTCGTTGGTGGGTGTCACCGCGGCAACACTCGCAGGTTGTTCGCCGGATGGTGCGGTCGCCGTGGCCGAATCGGCCGGCGATAGATCGGCGGCAACCAGCGGACGTCGCAAGGTCATCAAGTCGGATGAGGAATGGAAGAAGATCCTGACGCCGCAGCAGTACGCCGTGCTGCGCCAGCAAGGCACAGAGCGCGCCTTCACCGGCAAGTGGTGGGACAATCACGCCAGCGGAGTCTACACCTGTGTCGGATGCGCCACTGCGGTGTTCGGCTCGGATGCGAAGTTCGACTCGGGCACCGGTTGGCCGAGCTTCTGGAAACCCTACGACCCGGCCAACGTCGAAACGAAACAAGACAACGGCTGGATCTATACGCGCACCGAAGTACACTGTGCAGTGTGCGACGGACATCTCGGGCATGTGTTCGACGACGGACCGCAGCCGACCGGCTTGCGCTACTGCATCAACTCGGTGTGCTTGGATTTCAAACCGGCCTGAATAAGGTGCGGCTACGCCAACTCGTCCGGTTGCCGGATCTCGTCCGAATCGGCTAGCGTGCGGCCTCCACTTCGGAGGTGCTCGGATGCAAGCCACAGCCACGGGATCTGATCTCGCCGACGGGTCGCCGGCGCAGCTCGTCAACCTCGATCGCTACCCGATCCTCGACCTCGACTCGTCGAAGATGCACGAGGCTTTGCGTTGGATGCGCGCGCAGATCGCATCGACGGGAGCTTGTGAGGTCCCGGGCTTCCTGAATCCACGCGGACTCGAAACGGTCATCGCCGACGCCCGTTCGCTGGCGCCGACGGCGCGCCGCAGCGAAGGCTACGGCACGGCCTATCTCGACGTTCCCGACACCAGTCTGCCGGAAGATCATCCGCGCCGTTATTTCGGCAAGGCGGCGGTGGGCGTCGTGGCGTACGACATGTTCCCGGCAAGCTCACCGTTGCGCCGCCTCTACGAGTGGGATCCGATGATGCACTTCATCGGCGCCGTGCTGCAACGCGGACCGTTACACCGCTATGCCGATCCGCTCGGGGCTTTGAACCTGGCGACGATGGACGATGGCGATGAGCTGCAGTGGCATTTCGACATGACCGACTTCGTCGTCTCGCTGGCGATTCAAGACGCCGACGAGGGCGGCGACTTCGAGGTTGCACCGCAGGTTCGCAGCGCCGACGACGAGCACTACGACGACGTCAAAGAGGTGCTGCAAGGCCGCAGCGATCGCGTCGTCTGCCTGCCGATGACCCCCGGCACGCTGCTGATCTTCGAAGGACGCCACTCGATCCATCGCGTCAGCCCGATTCACGGACCGACGGCGCGCTTGGTTGGCTTGCTTGCCTACGATACCAAGCCGGGCACGTGCAGCAGCGAGCTGCTGCGCCTGGCGAGATATGGAAGAGTAGGATGAGCTTGGGGTCGGGGGTCGGAAGCCGGGGGTAAATTGAACGCGAGCGGGTTCCGAATCGAGAGCGACGCACTTGGTTCGATCGAGTTGCCGGCCGACGCACTGTACGGCATTCAGACAGCGCGAGCCGCAGCCAATCTATCTTTTTCCGGCCGCACCCTGGGCTCGCTGCCGGCCTATGTTTGGGCACTGGGCGCCGTGAAGCGCGCTGCGGCGCGCGCCAACCACGAGGTCGACGCCCTTGATCGACGATCGACCGCCGCCATCGAAGCAGCGTGCGCGTTGCTGCTCGATGGCCAACACTTGGAAGCGTTCCCCGTCGACGTGTTGGGCGGCGGCGGTTCGATCGGCATCAACATGAACATCAACGAGGTGGTCGCCAATCTCGCCAACGAGCAACTCGGCAGCCGGCGCGGCACGTATCAGCCGATCGATCCGAAGCGGCACGTCAATTTGTCGCAATCGACGGCCGACGTCTGCCACACCGCGTTACGCATTGCCATTCTGCGCCAGTGGCCGCAGGTGGAAGGAGGGCTCGCCGCACTTGTGCGGTGCTTGCGCGACAAGGCCGCGTCGTTTGCCGCGGTGCCGACCCTGGCGCGCACCTGTTTGCAAGACGCGCTACCGACCCACCTCGGCGTTTTGTTCGGCGGCTACGCCGAGCTGCTCGATCGCCGCCGGCACGAGCTGGCGCATTCGGTCGTCGCACTGCGCGCCGTCAGCTTGGGCGGAACGGTCATCGGAACGGGCGAAGCTGCCGCCGCGGGTTATGCGGAAAGAGTTGTCGGGCATCTGACTGAAACCACCGGCTTCGCGCTCAGCCGGCGTGGCGCACTGCCGGATGCTCTACAAAACAGCGACGACATCGGCGCCGTCTCGTCGCAGCTGGCGCTGCTGGCGCAAGCGCTGCTCAAGGTCGCGCAGGATCTGCGCCTCCTGGCCTCCGGCCCGCGTGGCGGTTTCGCCGAAATCGTCTTGCCGCACGTTCAATCCGGCTCCAGCTTCTTTGTCGCCAAAAGCAACCCGGTGATTCCCGAAACGCTCATGCAGTGCGCCTTCCAAGTGCTGGGCTGCGATCGCGCCGTGCAAGCCGCGGTCGAACATGCGGAGCTTTACCTCAACGTCTTCGACGGACTGGCAGCGGTGAATGTCCTCGACGCGTTCAGCATGCTGGCCAAGTCCATCGCGCTCTTCGAGGAGAAGTGCCTGCGTGACCTGAAAGCCAATGAAGACCGCTGCCGCGAGTTGGCGGTGTTCGGGAAGGGATGAACCCCGATCCCTGTAGAGTTGAGATCCGGTGAGTTGAACTGCGGTTGGTTCTCTGTTGGCTCCGCTTCGCTTTCTCCTCTTCTTCGTGGCTTGCCTGCCGGTTTGCCAACGTTGTTTCCGTTGTTGGATTGCTCCCGCCGCTCGGTGACGCCGTTTGGACGGTTGCCGCGCGCGCCGCGACCGAATAGACAAAGCCCATGCGGCGTACGCTCTTGGTCCTGTTGCTCTTGGTCTTCTCGAGTAGTCTGGTTGGTTGCGGTGACGACGGTGAAGGCGCCGGCAACAGCGCCGTAGCGAGCCGCGATTGGCTGCCCGACGGTACTTGGATTCGCGATCGCCAGGGACACGTGCTGCTACTGCGCGGCAGCAACTACAGCGGCCTCGAGTGGGGCTATTTCAGCAACCAACCACACGGCCCCGAGGAAGCCGACTTCGCGCAGATGGCGAGCTGGGGCGTTGCGGTGGTGCGCTTGCCGATTGCCTGGACCTACCTCGAACCCGAACCCAATCGGCTCGACCTCGACTACCTGCGCACCGAAGTGGATCGCGTCATCGGCTTCGCCCAACGCCACGGCATGGTCGTCATCCTTGACATGCATCAGTTCAATTGGTCGAGCTGCTTCAACGGCGGCCTCGGCGTGCCGCCGTGGACCTGCAAGGGCAAGTATCCCGCCGGACTCGTCGGCCAGTTCCACGCCGAGACCGATTTCTGGCGCGGTATCACTGCTCCCGACGGCCGGCCGCTAATCGAGCACTTCGTCGATGTCTGGCGCGCCGTCGCCACCTACTATCGCGATTCGCCGACGGTCGTGGCATTCGACTTCTTCAACGAGCCCTTGGATCCCGGTGATCTGCGCATCAAACCGCCGGACCAGGTAGCCATGGAGTTCGAGCACAACACGCTGTTCCCCTTCTACCGCCGCCTGGCGCTGCTCGTGCGCAGCGTCGGCGCCCGCCAAACCCTGGTGCTCGAGCCCGCCGTGACTCGCAACCTCGGGTATCGCGCCCATCCGGAGCCGATCGGAGACAGCAACGTGATCTATTCGCCGCACATCTATCTCGGCGCCGATTCAGGCGGCTACCACGGTGCGCAATCCGGAGTGTCCGAACAGTACGCCCAAGCCGTCACCGAAGCCGCCGAGATGCAAGCCCCGCTGTGGGTGGGGGAATGGGGCGGCAACGATCCCAAATTCTACGGCTACTCGCTGTTTGCCGAGGATCAATTCCTTATCGGCGGCGCGGTGTGGGGCTATTTCCCGAGCGGTAACGAGCTGGTCGATGCCGCCGGCAACGAGAATCCCGCCCTGGTCAATCTCGTCGCACGCCCCTATCCAATTCAGACTGCCGGCATCCCGCAATCCTTGCACTGGGATGTTGAGGCCTCCGTGCTCGATTACACGTGGACGGAAGACCCGGCGCGAACCATCCCCAACCCGACCATCCTCTTCATCCCTGCGGCACGCCACTTCGCAAACGGCGTACAGGTCACGGCAACCGCCGGCGACGACGTCGAGATCCAAGGCGATCGACTGATCATCAATGCCAGCCGCAGCAACACGCAGCACAGCGTACACGTCGCAGCGCGCCCCTGAGATCCTCAGGAGGAAGGACGGCTCGTCCGTGCGCTTCCTCCTTGACATCCGTTGATACAGCGTGGTCGGCTGGCAAGGCAGCGGAGGTGTAATGCAGCCATCGAAGATTTGGAGTGTCAGTTGTCTCGCCGTGGCGACGGCGCTGTTGGTTGTTGCCGGCACCAGTCCGGCGACGGCGCAACTCACCGCTGGAAACAGAGCTCTCAGTGGTTGCGAGTCCGCCGTGTCACGCGCCCTTGCCGGCTGCTTCGGCAGCGTCAGCAAGCATGAACGCGACTGCTATCTGCAAACCGGCCAGGCGTGCGCCACGGCTGATGCAAAGATCTCTAGTGCGCTGAACGGCGTCGCGAGAAGAATCACGAAGAGCTGCTCCACATCGGGGACGTTGGAGACTCTGAAATATGGTCCGCAGCTTACCGTGGCCGCGCTGGTGACTCGCATCCAAACCGATTGCCTCGGCGAAGCGCAGTCGCTGGTGGCACGCACCTTTGGCGGTCCGCAAGCCGCGTTGCTGGCGGGGCCACCGCCAGCGGATACGGTGGCGTGTTTAAAGATGGCCTACACTCAGGCGGCGCAGCTGATCGCCGGCAGCTTCAAGCTGCAAAGCAAATGCGCCCGCCGCTTCCATCAGGGCAAGACGTGCGATCTCACCGCCCTCGCCGCAAGCATTGCGAAGAAGGACGCGACGGCGAGCACCAAGATCACTCGTGCCTGTCCGTCATTGCCGAGCCTCATCGGACTCGATCTGACCCCGTTCCTCAGCCGCGCCCACGAGCAGGACCGCTGCATGGTCCCGACGGCACTCGGAGATGTCGGGCCGCTCGCGCTCGACTGCGGGCCGCGCCCCAGTGTGCCGGCGCCGCCACGCGGTCAGTGGACGCAAGTGGTGCTCGACAACGCCACGTGGGGCACCAAGTGCGGCGACGGCAGCTCGTACGCTTTTTGGATCCGCCTGGCGCCGTCCAATGCCGCCGCCGAGCAAGTGCTGATTCACCTCGAGGGGGGCGGTGTCTGCGTGTTTGAAAGCGATTGCGACGGCGTCCCTCCCAGCCTCTTCAAGGCGACCGACGACTATCTGCCCAACGGACCCAGCGGCGGCTATCTCTCGACCAACCCGGCGACCAATCCGTTCTCCGACCGGACCATGCTTGCCCTGCCGTACTGCACGCAGGACGTCCACTTTGGCGGCGGCGTTGCCACGGTATTCCCGAGCATCACCGTGCAACGGTACGGCGCGGTCAATGTGCGTGCGGCGCTGCGCTACCTGCGCGACGTATTGTGGGCGGAGCTCGGGAACACGACGCCCGAAGGCTACCGGCCCGATCGGCTGCAAGTCCTCTTCGGAGGCGTGTCGGCCGGCGGCTACGGCGTGACCTACAACTACCACTACGTGCTCGACGACCTGCGCTGGATTCACACCACCGCGGTGCCGGATTCGGGACTAGCGCTCGACAACGGCACGCTGTTCAGCGTGGCGACGCTGGGTACCTTGGCGCAGGAGCAGTGGAACACCTTGTCTTTCCAGCCACCTTACTGTCAAGCGTCGATCTGCGCCGTCGGGCCGCACACACTTGCCGTGACTTCGACGCGCCTGAAAGCCGTGCCGGATCAGCAGATCCTCACCGTCTCCAATCAAGTCGACAGTGTGCAGACGAGCACGACGTTTTTCGCCAATCAAACGTCGTGGACGAACGCTCTGCGCCAAACCTATTGCGCGAATCAGGGACTCAACGGGTTGCGCTATTTTCTGCCGGCGAACCCAACACCCATCCACACGATGCTGAGCACGACGAGCCTGTTCACGGGGCTGACCAGTGTGGGTGTTCCGGTGAACGCTTGGTTGGCGGACGCGATCGCGCATCCCGATGCAGTCATCGACCGTGTCGAATCCGGCAGTCTCGCTGCGAATCCATTCACCTGTCCGGTGGACTGAGGCACCCAGGATCCGTGGCGGCGCACCTCAGAATTTCCTCTGATCGATGAATTGTCGCATCGAGCGCAAAGCGCTTGGAAGGTACGGCAGAAAGCCCATGTGACTCGTCGGATACCATTCGACCTGTGGCTTGCCCCAGCGCTTCCACATCCGCTCGACGACTCTCGGGTCGAAGAAGCGATCGTCGGATGCGGCGATCAGCAGCACTCTTTCGGGCGGCTGCTGCGGCAACAACTCATACCAGCCGAGTTGTTTGACGAACTGGCCGAATCGTTTCGTACTCCAACCGAACGATTTCAGATCTCGACGCATTGCAGAAAGCACGGGAGCATCGGCAACCAAAGCGGCGAGATCCATGTGCGCAATGAGCGGGATAGAGAAGGCGAAGCGCGGATCGAGGCAAGTGAGCGTCGCGGTAAGTGCGCCGCCGAGGCTTAGACCCGTCACGCCCACCGGCCGTTCGTTCTGAGCCAGCAACCAGTGGAGCAGAGTACGCGCGTCGAACAGTGTCTGCCGCAGCGCTTCGACGCTGCGCACGAGATCGGCGGTCCAGTAGTACTCGCCGCTGAAACGCGAGCTGCGTGGCGCGCGCCGGCCGTGATACGGTGGTTGCATTTGGATGACCTCGACGTTGAGTCCGAGCGCCATGCTGCTCAGCAGCGTCAGCTCCTCGAAATAGGTTTCGGGCTGCATGTAACCGTGCAGGTAGAGAAGGCGCGGCCGCCGTTGCGCCCAGGCGGGACGGATCCGTCGAGCGTAGACGGTTTGCGTCTCGCGATACTGCTCCAAGTAGCGGCGGCGAAATTTCGGCTCGAGCGGCGCATGCGCAGACGTGAAGCGCAGCTCTTCGCTCACCAGGCCCGGTAGCCGCCAGCGGCGACTGACGGTAACGGCCGGCAACCGCTGTGGTTCCGGAAACAGCTCGGCGATCGATCGTCCGCCGTAGACATCCAAGTCGGCAACCGTGTTCGACACCGGGTTGGCCGTTTGCAGCAACATCTCACTCAATGCACCGGCAACGAGATCCGGGTGAAAAATGCCGGAGGGCAAAAGCTCCCGGCGGAAAGGAGGTTCACGACGCGGTGGCGCGGTGTGGCGGCGCGGCATCGATCTTCTACCGGGCGAAACTCAGATCGCTCAAAAGGACGGAGCTCGACACGGGCGGGTAGATAGCGCGGATCTGCACGGATCGGAAATCGTCGGCAGCATCGTAAGCCGCCATTCCCGCGCTCTCGTCGCTCGACTCCCCGTCTTGCGGTCGCACTCGGTCATCGGGCAAAGGAACGGGCATGGAATCGGCGCGACTCGATTGGGCCCGTGAATGGCTCACCTCTGCGAAGCAGCTGTTCATCGACGGAACGTGGCGCGCGGCAAGCGGCGGCGAAGCCAACGACGTCATCAATCCGGCGAACGGGCAGACGCTTGTCCGCGTTCAAAGCGCTGGAGCCACCGACGTCGACGCCGCGGTCGCGGCGGCACGGCGGGCTTTTGCCAACTCAGGTTGGCGCGCGCTGGCAAACCGCCAGCGCGCGACGCTGCTGCAGCGCATCGGCGAGGTCGTACGTGTGCACCGCGCCGAGCTGGCGACGTTGCTGTCGCTCGAAAACGGCAAGCTCTATCGCGAGTCGTACGACGACGACATGCCCGACACAGCCGACGTGTTCGACTACTACGCCGGTTGGATCGACAAGCTGTACGGCGAGACCTGCCCGGTCGATGGTCCGTTCCTCAACTACACGCTGCGCCAGCCGCTCGGCGTCTGCGGCTTGATCGCGCCGTGGAACTATCCATTGTTGCTGGCTGCGTGGAAGATCGCCCCGGCGTTGGCGATGGGCAACACTGTCGTGCTCAAACCGTCGCCGTTCACACCGCTGTCGACGATCCGCTTCTTCGAGATTGTGCACGAAAGCGTCGACCTACCCCCCGGCGTGCTCAATCTGGTGCTCGGCGACACCGCGGTCGGCGAAGCGTTGACCCGGCACCCGGGCGTCGACAAGGTTTCGTTCACCGGCAGCACCGCCGTCGGCCGCCACATCGTCCGCGGCGCCGCCGATTCGAACCTCAAATCGGTCAGCCTCGAGCTCGGCGGCAAATCACCGAACATCGTCTTCGATGACGTGCCCGACTTCGACTTCGCCGTCGCCCGTTCGTTCCAGCTGATGTTCGCGCAGAAAGGCGAAAAGTGCTCCGAGCCGACGCGCTTCCTGCTGCAGCGCGGCATCTACGACCAGTTCGTGGCACAACTCGCCAGGCACGCCGAGGCCGTTGTCTGCGGTGATCCTTTCGATACGCTCAGCCAGCAGGGACCACAATGCCATCGCGCCCATTTCGAAAAGATCATGCAGTCCATCGACGGGGGTAAACGAGCCGGAGCTCGCCTGCGCGCCGGCGGCGAACGCGACACACGCGGCAACAACGGACAAGGACTCTTCGTGCGCCCAACCATCTTTGATGAGGTTCATCCCGAGATGAGATTG
>JACQEN010000342.1 GCA_016200585.1 Deltaproteobacteria bacterium | reverse complement strand
ATCACCCGTGCCGGGACGGTTACCCCGCTGTAGTAAAGCAGGAGGATCGCCCAACAAGCCCCGCCTTCCAGCAGTCGGGCCGCCAACATGTGCACGGCACGATTGCGCACGTGCTCATGTTGAATCGGTCTGCGATTCAGTGGCTCCGATCGCGCTTCCATCAGATCAGCAGTCCGAATTGTTGGGGACGTCTCCAGCCGTCTCCATACTCCGAAACTGGGGAATTTTGAAATGGACAGGGGCTCTTTATTCTTGAGCCGCGCAAGGACTGGGTGGACGTTACGATTCGAGGAATTCGACGCGTCGGCCGAGGTGCTCGAGAAGCGCCTTGGGTGAAGAGGTGCGTCCGGTTGCAGCCGCTACCAACTCTTCGGGACGCAGCGCTTGCCCGCGGCGGTGGACGTTTCGACGCAGCCAATCGAGTAGCGGATGGAAGTCGCCGCGTTCGATCTGCGGACCGAGCGGACCGACCGCGGCTTCGGCGGCTTCGAGCATCTGCGCGGCGTAAACGTTGCCGAGGCTGTAGGTGGGGAAGTATCCGATCGCTCCGCTCGCCCAATGGACGTCCTGCAGCACGCCAGCGCGATCGTCGTGCGGGCGGATCCCGAGGTATTCCTGCATTTTTTCTGCCCACGCTTGCGGTAGGTCGCTGACTGCTAGGCGACCATCGATCATCGCCTGTTCGAGCTCGAAGCGCAAAATGATGTGCATGTTGTAGGTGATCTCGTCGGACTCTGTTCGAATCAGCGACGGTCTTGCATCGGTGACCACTTGCAGCGCTTCCTGCGCGGTAACGCTCTGTAGCGAAGGAAAATGCTCTTGGGCCAGGGGTAGCAGGTAGTGCCAGAAGGCTTCGGAACGCCCGATCAGGTTCTCCCACAGGCGCGACTGCGACTCGTGGATTCCAAGCGAGCACGATTGCCCACGCGGTAGTCCAAAAGCTGTTGGATCCAACCCTTGTTCGTAAAGCGCGTGCCCGGTTTCGTGAATCGTCGAGTACAGGGCATAGGTTAGATTTGAAACGTCGTAGCGCGTCGTGATGCGATGATCGTCACCGAGGCTTGTCGAAAAAGGATGGGCGGCTTCGTCGAGGCGGCCCTTCCGCAGGTCGAAGCCGAGGCTCACCGCAACCATCAGGTTGAAGCGCTTTTGCGCTTCGATCGGGAAGTGCCCGTGCAACGCCCGGCTAAGAGCGGCTCCGCGTTCGAGGCGTGCGCGCAATCGGTCGATGAGCGGTTTCAGGCCTTGACGCAGTTGCCCAAGCACCTGCTCCAAGCCGTCCGTCGTCGCCCCGGGCTCGAACTCTTCGAGCAGCACGTCGTACGGCGGACGCGATGGATCGATTCGCCCCGCCACTTCTCGTTCGAGGTCGACGATGTGTTGCAGATAGGGGGCGAGTAACCCGAAGTCGCCAGACTCCCTGGCAGCGATCCAAACCGAGCGTGCTTGGGCGTGCAGCTCCGAACGCTTGCGTACCAACTCCGGGTCGAGCGCCCGCCGGCGATCGAGCCGCCATTTGGTTTCACGCACATCGACGGCCTGCTCTGGGCTCAACGAATCGAGACGGGTGGCCAACTCATCGACCAGCTCGACGAACCTTGGGTCGGTCTGTCGTTCATGAAGCAGGGAGGCCAACGTGCCGATCTGGCGTGCGCGCCCATCGATGGCGCCCTCCGGCATGTACGTTTCTTGATCCCATTCGAGCAGCGAAAGAGCCGCGGCGAGGTCGGCCTGCGGGCGCAGACAATCTACGAATCGAGCGTACTTGTCCGACATCGGGGTCTGAATCAACTGTCATTGATCTTCAGACACTGCAAGCGATTGTCGTCGATCGGGCCCCCGCACCGACGAGGCGATTGTTCCGGGGCGCCTTACGACAAGCTCGCGAGGTAGCGCAGTAGCGTCCGCACGCCGAAGCCGGTGGCGCCGCGCGGGTGACAAGGGTACGGCTTTTCCGCGAAGGCGGTGCTCGAAAAGTCGATATGGGCCCACGGCACTTTGCCGACGAACTCGCGTAGGAAGAGTCCGCCGATGATCGTCCCGGCGCTGCCTTCGCCGGTGTTCTTGATGTCGGCAACGCTACTGTTGATGTCGGCGCGGTACTCGTCGACCAAGGGCAGCTCCCAGAGGTTTTCGCCGCAATCGCTGGCGGCGCTGATCAGTGCCTGCACCAGACCCGCGTCGGTGCCCATGATGGCCGCGTAACGCGATCCGAGGGCGGCGCGGACGGCGGCGGTGAGCGTCGCCAGGTCGATCATCACGTCGGGCTTCGCCGCCGCCGCAAACGACAACGCGTCGGCGAGAACCAGACGGCCTTCGGCGTCGGTATTGAGAACTTCGATCGTTTTGCCGTTGTAAGCGCGCAGCACGTCCCCCGGTTTGATGGCGCGGCTACCGGGCATGTTTTCGCTTGCCGGTATGTAGCCGCGTACCTCGACGGTGATGCCGAGGTCGCGCACCGCGCCGAGCACGGCGAGGACCGCCGCGCCGCCCGACATGTCGCGTTTCTGGGACTGCATACCGTCTGCCGTCTTCAACGACAGTCCGCCGCTGTCAAAGGTGATTCCCTTGCCGCACAGCGCCACGCTCTTGGTCGCCTTGCTCTTGGGCTTGTAAATGAGCTCGATGAAGCGCGGTGGCTGCGCGCTACCTTGCGCCACTCCGAGGATGGCTCCCATGCCGGCGCGCTTGAGGCCGTTCGGATCGAGAATACGAACGCGCAGATCGTGATCACGTGCCAGGCGCTCGGCTTCTTCGGCCAGGTAGGTTGGGGTGACGGTTGCCGCCGGCAAATTGATCAGGTCGCGAGCATAGCAGGTGGCTGCCGCAATCCGGTTGCCGTCCTTGATGGCCGCACGCAGGCCGTCGCCGCCTGGCGCAAGGATCGTCGTGCTTTCCAAGCGCGGCTTGTGGTCGGTCGAGCTCTTGAGCTTGTCGAAGCTGTAGCTGCTCAGGTGCAGTCCCTCACAAATGCGTTCGACACTGGCGGCCGTGCGAAACGTAGATGGGAGCACGAGTGCGACGCTGCTGGCGCGCAACTGTTGGGCCGAGGTGACGGTACAGTGTGCAAGCTTGTACCAGGCCGAGTTGCTGGCACCTTTGCCGATGCCGATCAGTACGACATAGCGCGCCGGCAACTTGCCGTGCGTTTGAAACAACGCCACGTCGCCTTCCGATCCCTTGAATCCCTGCTGGTTGATTTCGGTGATCAAAGCGCCCTTCAACCGACGGTCGAGGTCGGCAACCTCGCCGACCTTCCACTCCAGCGTCGTGGGTACGACGAGGGCATCGGTTTGGACTTCGTGAGCAACATGAACGCTGAGTGTGATTTTCATCGATCTTTCCTTGCGACCGTCTTAGCCACTGTGGCGCTTGAGGTAATCGAGGATCAGTGTCTTTTCGTCGGTGCTCAGTGCCGGCATGCCATGGCGCACCATCTCGCCCTGCATCGAGTCGACCTTCAGCCTCCACATTTCGAACTTCAACGAGCTTGGTGGAAAAACACGATGACAGCT
>JACQEN010000341.1 GCA_016200585.1 Deltaproteobacteria bacterium | reverse complement strand
TCACGTACGCGGTGATGATCGGCGTCCACATAGTAGATATTGCCGTCTCCATCGATCGCGATGCTTGCAACTCGACCAACCGGAACCGAAGTTGCGGCTTGCCCGTCTCCCACGCCGTGTTCGAAAGCGATTTCGATCTCCAATGTACCGACCGGTGTAGGGGTCGCGGTTTCCGTGGGTGTGGGAGGTGAGGTTGAAGTCGGCCCGGTACTGGTTGCAGTGGGCAACGTTTGCTCCGGCGACGAAGTCGGCGATGCAATTCCAGTTGCAACTGCGGTGGGGCTCAGAGTTGGACTGATAGTTGGTGTCATCCCAGGTGCGCCAATGCACCAGGAAACCACCAAGCGCGGCGGATCGTCGGACAGGTGATCACCGAACAGCACAATGTCATAGCTTGTTGGTGCGCCGCCGTTCGAATGCAAGCGCAATTGGGCGGTTGCGCCCGGTACGATGTTGGTGGACACCGCGTCGAGAGGGAAGTCCATGTATTGTGCGGTATGGTTTTGCGCCGTCATGACGTTCGCCAGATTGCAGCCGCTGCCGCACAGACCACTTGGCGATAGAGCGTTGCTCGGCGGGTCGTCGTCGTAGTCGCTCTCGCCGCAAGTGGTCCACGCATGCCAATCACCCGTGAGCCCGTAGCCGTCGACCCCGCCGACCTGCCCGATGTAGAGTTGGAGCGTGGCGGCGCCGACTACGGCGCCACTTGGGATGTCGGAAAGATCCCATTGCAGCAGCGATTCGGTGAAGAGATAGGTGTCCGGGTCGCCATTGTAATCGCCAAAAAGCTTGCCGGCAGGCAGGATGTGTTCGTTGAGTTGGCCGCACGCCCCAAAAGCCGGCGGGTACGTTGCCCCGGCGCCCAATACCAGCCAACTGTCGGTCGCTACGATCGTTGTCGACGAGCAATCTGAAGGTGGGCTGGTGGGCGTGGGTGTTGGCGTCGGGGTAAGTTGCGGTGTTGGGTAGCACATATGCAGCAACAGCGCCGGAGCCGGTGTTTCGCGAGAGAAGAGGACGCCGTTGAATCCGGATTCGGGAGCCCCAGCAACCTGCAGGCGGAGCGTGGTGCCGCCCTGACGATCGATATGCGTCTGCGGATCATCGAGCTGCAAGGTGTACGTTGTATTGGCGGCGAACTGCGAGAGAGCGCACGCCGAACCGCAAGCCCCTGACGAAGACAGCGCGTTTGTCGGAACGTTCTCACCGATTAAATCGGTTGCGCTGCAACTGCCGCCCCAATCGTACCAGTCACCGCTCAAGCCGAGAGAGTCATCGTCGTATGCCGCCGTCGCGTACAGGCGCACCCAGGCATCTTCAACTAACGCACTCGACACCAGACTCGCCGTATCGAACGACATCAACGCGGCGCTGGAGCGATACGCCGTACCGTCGAAAGCTACACCAGCAATCCGATCCCCCACAGACACGCACGAGCCAAATCCCGGAGGGAACGTCTCTCCAAGGCCCTGAGCGTCAGGCCCGTTCGTCGGCGCTTCCAGCGTCACCCATTCGCAAAGCTGTGTCGGTGTTGGGGTTGGTGTCGGCGTTCCCGGCAGTTGACACGCCAAAACCACCAGGCGCGGGCCGGGATGTGTGCCCGCACCATTGGCGACCTTGATCGCGTTCAAGCCCGTGATGGAGCCAAACGGCACCGCCAAGCGTAGAGATATTGCGTTCGAGCCTATATTATCGCCGGCCCCATCAAGGGCGAAGTCTACGTCGTTTCCGGCAGTAACATTGCCCAGCGCACAGCTCTGGCCGCAATTGGCATCTAGCGACAATGCGCCAGAAACGGCGTCGTTGGTATGATCGTCGGCATCGCAGCTGTTGCCCCAGTCGTGCCAATCGCCACCGAGCGCCAAGCCGTCATCGTCACGCACTTCGTTTACGTGCAACCGCAGCCAAGCGTTGGTAACGGCATATCGAAGGCTGCGGCGGACTGTCCCAGCGCAAGAGCAGATTGGCCGCTGCCCAGACGATTGCTTGCTCATGCACCACGCCGACCGCCAGTACGTTCGTACTCTCCGCGAGATCCTCCTTGCACCACAGCCAATTGGGTGGGAGGGGATCGGTCGAAAGCGCCGCTGCAATCGTTGTCTGAGCTACGGAAGCATCAGCGACGAAGTAGGCACAGCCAGGAGGTGGTGTAGCGGTTGGAGTCGGTGTCGAGGTCTCGGTCGGGGTGAATGTTTCCGTCGGCGTGTCGGCCAACGCTTGGCGCAGAGGTGACCCGACTACCGTTGCAGTTATCAGCGCAACGACTGTTTCCAGGAGAAAAACTTTACGGGATGCCTGCCGTCGCAGGCACATCCACACTGGGTCTTCGTGCTGCACGAGCCGTGCTCCGTTCATCTCGATCCGTGCACTTCCTCATGCCGAATGAACGCGCCAACGCGAGCCGGCGCTTCCCCTTGCTACCGCTTGAAGCTGCTACTAGTCGGCGTTGCATCTTTGCAGAGATAGTGCCAACGAATCGCACTCAGCATCCCCCGAAGATGATCTTCCAGCGCTACCAAACGTTCCCGGGCACGGGACACTAGACCCGGCTAGTTTCGAGCGAGTGCGAAATTCAATTGGCGGTAGCGCGCTGCGGTGAGCGGAAGTCTTCAGCATTAGGGAATCAGCACGATCAGCACGAAAGGAAGGGGTGTGCGCTAGACCAACGGAAACTTCCTCGCGCTCCCCAAAGTTCGGCTGCGCATCAACGCAAGAGCGACCGTTAGCAAAACTGGCCCGGGGCCGGCCCCTGTCACGAACAGCGCCTGGAGCCGGACTTCTGTCTTTCAATCGTTCCGAAACCGGACGGAGCTGCGTCGCAACGTGCGAAGAATAGCTAACAACGTAACACCCAATTACCCACCACCTCTCGTCAGAGGCGCTCGATGATCGTCGTGATCCCCATTCCGATGCCGATACACATGGTTGCCAGACCGTAACGCTTGTTCTGGCGTTCCAGCTCATCGACGAGGGTACCGATTAACATAGCACCCGTCGCGCCAAGCGGGTGGCCGAGGGCGATGGCACCACCGTTGACGTTCACTTTTTCCGGATCCATGCCGATATCCTGCATGACACACAGGGGCACCGGGGCAAAGGCTTCGTTGATCTCAATGAGGTCGATATCGCCGATCTTGAGTCCGGTACGCTTCAACACCTTCTGGGTTGCCGGAATCGGGCCGGTCAGCATGATCACCGGCTCGGAGCCGACGATCACCTGATCGACGACGCGGGCGCGCGGCTTGAGGTTGAGCTCTTTCACCTTCTTTTCCGAAGCCAGCAAGACGGTGGCGGCGCCGTCGACGATGCCGCTGGAGTTGCCGGCGGTGATTTTGCCGCCGCTCTTGAACGAAGGTTGCAACGCCAGCAGGCCCTCCAGGGTCGACTGCGGGCGGACGTGTTCGTCCGTGTCGAACTTGCGGCGCTCGCCGTTGTGCGTCACCTCCATCGCGATGATGCTCTTCTTGAAGCGCCCTTCTTGGATCGCTTGCCAGGCCTTGTGCTGGCTGGCGAGGGCAAACGAGTCGATCTGCTCGCGGCTGAGGTTCCATTTCTCGGCGATCATTTCGGCCGACAGACCTTGCGGTACGAGGTTGTACTTCTCCATCAGGCTCGACGGCAGTGGTCCCATATCGGCACCCATCGGCACGCGGGTCATGTTCTCGACGCCACCGGCGACAACCAGGTCCTGCGCTCCCGATTTCACGGCTTGCGCCGCAAAGTTGACCGCCTGCTGGCCCGAACCGCAGAAGCGATTGAGGGTCACACCCGGAACTTCGATCGGCCAACCCGCTGCCAGAACGGCGCCGCGGGCGATGTTCGTTCCCTGCTCGCCGGTTTCGGTGACGCAACCGACGACGACGTCATCGACTTCCTTCGGATCAATCTGGTTGCGTTGGACGATTGCATTGAGCGGTACGCCGAATACGTCGATCGGATGGACCTCCGACAAGCTACCCTTGCGCCGGCCACGTGCGGTCCGGCACGCGTCAATGATGTACGCTTCACCCATGATCGCGTTTCCCCTTTTCGATGATGATTGCAGGTTGGCGATTGAGCGGTTGGGATTCGAAACGGCGACTCAATCGACAGCTGCGTTGTGAAAGTCGTGCCAGTGGTCCACCGCTCAGTCAACAAGGGTGGAATCGCGCCGACGTCAGCGGCTCTTCATGAAACGCGACAGATCATCGATCGCGGCCTGCACCTCTTCGGCTCGTGACGTACCGGCCGGCAACAGGGGTGCGGCCTTCTCGAAGTTGCTCAAGGCTTTGTCGAGCTCCCCACGCAACTGACTGGCCACGGCAAGATGATAGAATCCCTCCCCCGGACGCCCGGAACGCCCTGCCAACATGCCGAGGTCGTAGTGCGCGACGTCCAGCATCGGATCAAGCTCGATGGAGCGCTCGTATTCGCGCGCCGCCGCCTCGATATCATTGAGAATCTCCAACACCTTGGCCAGCTCGTAGTGCGCCAGCGGATCGTCGGGGGCGCTTTCGACGGCTGCGAGAAGATAGCGACGCGCCTCGTCCGGCCGGCGCAAACGCAATGCCGCACGACCGCGCTCGCGGTCGATCTTGTCGAAGCCGAGCGCCTGTGCCTTCTCGAAGGCCGCCAGCGCCGAGTCGTAGACACCGGTTTCCAGATACGCCAGTCCGAGAAGATACTGTGCGTGGCCATCGTTCGGGGCTTGTTCCGCAGCCCGACGATAGAAGGTAACGACGTCTTGCGCCGGAGCCGAGCGCGCCTGCACGAGCAGCTGTACGCGTTCGAGCTCCAGGCCGCGCGGCCGGCGCGGCGATTGATCCCATTGGTGCGTGTGCAGCACCGCTTCGAGGTTGGTCAGACGCGTATCGGTCAGCGGGTGCGAAAGCAGGTACGGCGTGCTGGTCGGCGCGCCGTGCTGCTCGTCCATCATCTTCTTCAAGAAGTCGAGCATGCCCCGCGGCTCGAACCCCGCCTGACGCATATATCGTGCTCCGAGATAATCGGCTTCCTGCTCGAACTCGCGCCGATACTGCAATTGCACCGCGGCACTGATCGCCGCCGCGCCCGCCCCCAGCGCCGGCTGCACGGCCGACAGCAGCAAACCGAACAGGGCAGAGTAGTTGAGCAGCTGAGTCGCCTCTTGCTGTCGCACTAGATGATGGGCGTTGACGTGTCCGATTTCATGCCCCAGAACACCGGCGATCTCGTCGTCGTTACTGGCGCGCGCCAGCAGACCGCCGTTGACGTAGACGTACCCGCCCGGAACGGCGAACGCATTGATTCGCGCATCACGCACGACGAAGAAACGGTAGGCGAACGGCTGATCCCCGAGGCCTTTGACGATCTTTTGCCCGATGCGGTCGACGTAGGCGTTGATCTCCGCATCGTCGATCAGCGGCAGCCGAGAACGCGCCTCGAGCGCGAACTTGCGCCCGAGGTTTTGCTCATCGGCGATCGAATAGGCGCGAGCGTTTTGGCCGACAAAGGACAGGGTCAGCACAGCTGCCAGCCATCGGTTGAACGGACGAGAGAAGGGTGACGGCCGGCGCTCGACCATGCATCCACGCAGGCGTCCGGAGTCCATCGTTCAGCTCCCGCCGCCGGCGGCGCTTTTTGGCTCATCGACGGCAACCGGCTCGCCGTCTTCCTCGAGGCCCGCGAGGTGAGCATCCAGACGTTCGAGGCGCCGTTCGGCACCGGCGAAGCTGTTCGCGGCATTGCTGAGATGGCGACCGGCGACCCGGAAGTCCTCACGGAAGCGTTCGAAGTCACCGCGTAGACGGCCGAGCTCGGCCATGATCTCTTGCGCTCGCTCCTCGATGCGCAGGCCGCGCAAACCGAGCACGATCGCCTGGAGATACGCGTAGAAGCTGCCCGGCGAAACCGGGATGACGCGCCGCGACAGGGCGTACTCCCCGATGGCGGCTTCGTCGGTCACGTCGTCTTTGACGATGATTTCGTAGTAGACGTTCTCGGCGGGGATATACATCAGCGCGAAATCGAAGGTCGCCTCGTCGGGCAGGATGTATTTGGCGGCGACGCTGTCGATGTGCCGCTTGACGTCGCCGGCGAAGGCGCGCCGTGCGCTGCGGCGTTCGGTATCGCCGGTCGCCTCCAGAATTCGCCGGAAATTCTCGAGCGGAAACTTGGCGTCGACCGGTACCAGCCCGGCGCCGAGCCGAATCACAGCATCGACCTTATGGCCGCTGCGGAACGTGTGCTGCGTGGCATAGTGGTCGGCCGGCAGGATTTGCGCCAGCAGATCCTCCAGCAGCAGCTCGCCGAGGCCGCCGCGCAGTTTCGGCGCCTGCAGGATTTGCTGCAACGAGCTCAGGTCCTTGCCGATCTCGAAGATGCGTCGATTTGCTTCTTCGAGCGTGCCCAGGCTGCGGTGCACGGCGCCGACCGCCTGCGCCGTGCTGTCGAGGCGTTCGCCGAGCGCCCGCTGCGTCTCCTGCAGCAAACGGGCATTCTCGAACAAGCGCTTGCCGACGGCGTCACCGACTTGCGCCAGCTGTTGGTTGACGCTCTGCGCCGTCGATGCGAGGGCCCGATCAAGTTGCTCGCGCAGCCCTTCGATTTGCTGTTGCAGCATCAACGTTCCCTGCCCGGCTTCGCGTTCGGCAGCGATCTCGGCCCAGCGTTTGGCGGCACGCCGCTGGAGCAACAGCAGCGCCATCACCACGATCAGCACGCCGCCGGCGACGACAGCGATCTCGACGGTCGGGGTCAGAGGCACCGCACCGCGTATTCGAGGAGCTCGCCGAGATGCCGCACGCGACGCGCGTGAATCGCGCGCTCCCGGGAGTCCGCGGCATCGAAAAGCTCCAGAGACAGACGTAGATTCAGCTCGATGATTTCAACGCAACGCTCGGCAACCAGGCGTTGCTCGTGTCGCCGGCGGGCGCGGACGATGTCCTGAAAGGGAACGATCTCCGCCATGGCTTACACCGCCACTTCTTCGTCGACACTCGGCGGCGCCGGGCTCGATTCGACAGTCCGCTCGGCCATCACCTTCCATCCACCCTTGCCGTACCACTCGATCTGTCGAGCCATGGCCAGAAGAATGCGTACGTCGCGGTCCTCGAGCTGCGCTCGCCCAAGGAAGCGACGAAAAGCAAAAAGAATATGCTCGGGGTTGCTGTCATGCAGGTAGCCGATGGCCAGGAAGGCGTCGCGCAAACGCTTGAACAGCAGGTCGACGCGTTCAGCCGTCGCCAACTCGGCAGGCGGTGCCTCGGCGCCAACGCTTGCGCCGTAAGCCAGGCACAGCTCGTAGCAGCACACCATCACCGCTTGCGCCAGATTCAACGACGGGTAGGCCGTGTCGGTTGGAATCTGAACGAGCTGATGACAGGCCTTGAGGTCATCGTTGTTCATGCCGTGGTCCTCCGGGCCAAACACCAGCGCGGCCGGCTGTTGCGCCGCAGCCGTCACCAAGCGCGGCGCAACGACACGCGGCGGTTCCGCAGCGGCGCGATAAAGGCCGTCGCGACAAGTCGTGCCGACGACCAGGCCGCAATCGGCAACGGCTTCGGGAAGCGAGTCGTAGCGCCGCATGCGCTGCAATACGTCGCCGGCGTGCACCGCCATGATCTTCGACCAGTAGCCGCTGGTGAAGCGCGGTCGGACGACCACGAGGTCGTCGAGGCCCATGTTTTTCATCGCGCGTGCCACCGCACCGACATTGGCCGCACCTTGAGGCCGCACCAAGACGATCCGTACGTTGCGCAACGACATTGGGACCGATGTTAGCACATGTGGGCGATGATCCCAGAAGGCGGAGTGCCCTGAAATCAAATCGCCGGAGGAAGGCTAAGACCGCGTGAATGGCGCGTCGCAGGCGAACAACCAAGACCCATCCTTCTGGCGTCGGATGCCGCTTGGAGTGTTGCGCCCGCGACCATACCGCCGCTATGAAGCTCGCATGCAAGCACGACATCGACCTGCCGATGCGTTGCCCGGTTTCTTGACCGAGTACGATCTGCACTTGCTTGCCGAGGGAACGCACTTCCGCAGCTGGGAGAAGCTCGGGGCGCATTTGACGGAAGTCGACGGCCGGCGCGGGATACGTTTTGCCGTCGTAGCGCCTAATGCCGGCGCGGTGTCGGTCATCGGTGACTTCAACGATTGGGATGCGGATCGCCATCCCATGCAGCGACGCGGCCAGAGCGGGGTGTGGGAATGCTTTGTTCCGAGCGTCGAGCCCGGCGCCCTATATAAATTTGCGATTCGTTCGCGTCTCGGGAACTATCGCGTTGCCAAGGCCGATCCGTACGCGTTCTACAGTGAAGTTCGGCCCGGAACGGCTTCGCGAGTCTGGAACCTCGACGGCTACGCGTGGGGCGACGCCGACTGGCTGGAACGACGACGCCGGAACCATCATCTCCAGGAACCAATTTCGATCTACGAAATCCACCTGGGATCGTGGATGCGCATCGTCGAAGAAGGCAGTCGTTGGCTAACCTACCGCGAAGCCGCCGACAAGCTGACCCAATACGTCCTCGACATGGGCTACACCCACGTCGAGTTTCTGCCGCTGAGCGAGCACCCGTTCGACGGATCGTGGGGCTATCAAACGGTCGGGTACTTCGCGCCGACGAGTCGCTTCGGCACGCCGCAAGATTTCATGCACCTCGTCGACACGCTGCATCAGAATGGCATCGGCGTATTGATCGATTGGGTTCCGGCGCACTTCCCGCGCGACGAGCACGGCCTCAGCTACTTCGACGGAACACATCTCTACGAGCACGCCGACCCGCGCCAAGGCGAGCATCGCGACTGGAAGACGTTGATCTTCAACTACGGTCGCTGGGAAGTGCGCAACTTCCTGATCAGCAATGCCCTGTTCTGGCTCGACGTCTACCACATCGACGGTTTGCGCGTCGATGCGGTTGCCTCCATGCTCTACCTCGACTACTCGCGCGAGCCGGGCGATTGGATTCCGAATCGCCACGGCGGGCGCGAGAACCTCGACGCCGTCGATTTCCTGCGCCAGTGCAACGAGCGGGTCTACGCCGAACAGCCGGGAGCCATGGTCATCGCCGAGGAATCGACGTCCTGGGCGATGGTTTCACGACCGACGTATCTGGGTGGTTTGGGGTTCGGATTCAAGTGGGACATGGGCTGGATGAACGACACGCTGCGCTATCTGGCGCGCGAACCGATTCATCGCAAGTTTCATCACAACGACCTCACCTTTCGCATGCTCTATGCGTTCACGGAAAATTTCATGCTGCCGCTGTCTCACGACGAGGTCGTCCACGGCAAAGGCTCGCTGCTCGGCAAGATGTCGGGTGACAATTGGCAGAAGTTCGCCAACCTGCGGTTGCTGCTTGGATACATGTTCACGCAGCCGAGCAAGAAGCTCTTGTTCATGGGCGGCGACATCGGCCAATGGCGGGAATGGAATCACGACGGCAGCATCGACTGGCACCTGTTACAGCACGACCGTCATCGCGGTATCCAGAGCCTGGTGCGCGATCTAAACGCTCTCTACAAGCGCGAAGCGGCGCTGCATCAACTCGATTGCGACAACCGCGGCTTCGAATGGATCGACTGCCACGACAGCGAAACCAGCACCTTGAGTTACCTGCGCCGCAGCCTAACGGGCGAGTCGATCGTCGTCGCCTGCAACTTCACTCCGGTACCACGGCACGACTTCCGTATCGGCGTCTCCACCGGCGGTTGGTGGCGCGAGTTGTTCAACAGCGACTCCGCTCTCTACGGCGGCAGCAATCTGGGGAACGGCGGCGGGATCGAAGCGCAGGACAGTTCCTGTCACGGCAGACCGCATCAGCTGGCGATCACACTCCCACCGCTGGCTTTCGTTGTGTTCAAGGCGTGAAGTGAAAGGACGTCGCATCTCATGAAGCACAGCGAGCCCCTGCAAATGCCCATCGAGGAAGCGATGCGCACGCAACGTGCAATTCGGCGCCTCAAGCCGGATCCGATCGACGACGCGCTGATCCTTCATCTCATCGAGCTGGCGCTCAAGGCACCGAGCGGATCGAATGCTCAAAACTGGGAGTTCATCGTCGTCAAAGATCCGCAGGTGAAAGCCAAGCTGGCGCGTCTCAACCGTTTTGCCTGGTCGATCTATGGCGGCATCGGACGTCGCCTGGCCGGTAGCGACGAGCGCATGCACAAGATCATGAACGCGGTGCAATGGCAGGCCGATCACTTCGAAGAAATTCCGGTGATCGTCGTTGCTTGCATCAAGGCGATCATCCCGCCGTGGCCTCCGCTTGCGGCCACCGGCACATACGGGTCGATCTACCCGTCGGTTCAAAACCTGCTGCTGGCGGCACGCGCCGCGGGGCTCGGTGCAGCGCTGATCACTCTGCCGTTGTGGAGCTTGTTTCTGGCGCGCCGCGCCCTCGGCCTCCCCTGGCGCATAACCCCTTGCGCGGTCATTCCTCTTGGCTGGCCGAAGGGACGTTACGGTCCGACGACGCGACGACCGGTCGCGGAGGTCGTGTCGCTGGACCGCTACGGCAACCGCGCTTTTCTCGCAAGCTCACAGCCAAGCGCGCGAAGTTGAACGCACAAGGCAAGCGAAGGCACTCCTCGACGGTCGTCCTACGGACAGGTTGAATCTTGGGGAATGACGACGAGGCTTCCTACCGAACAGGCTGCATGAATCGGAAAGTCGGGAGGATTTCCGCATGCACCCGCGGCCGACGACATGCTCCAGGCTCCTGGCGGGGTACTAACCTTGCCGGTGCAATTTGTCGTGAAGGCTGTGACTTCGGCCGCAGTCCCCGTGTACTGGAAGCAACTCACTTGATTTCCCAGCGTGAATTCCTGGTAGCAACACGCCGTGCTGCAAGCGGGCGTCGGTGTCACTCCGCACTCGATGTCCGGCAGGTTGTCGACAACCGGGCCGTCGAGCTTCGACTTCAATGCCGTCACCGCTGCCGCGGCGTCGGTATTGCGATTGGGATCGGTCATCGGTGGCGCCGGCAACACGCCGATCGCCGTGTTCACCAGACCCAACCACTCAATGGCTCTCGGGTACTGCACCGAGATTCCGGAGTCGGCATCGCAGGAGTGCGCCCCGGTGAGACAATCGATCCATTCTTGCACGCTGTCGACGCTACCGTCGCCACCGAAACGCTGACACCAGGAATTGATGTTCGTCGTCTTGAGCGGCTGCGGAACGACGTTCATGACGCCGCTGATGTCGTTGAAGGTATGCAGGACACCGGGATTCCCGGGCTCGCACTTCTTCTTGATGTTCGCCGCCATTCGCTCAACCAGACTTGCCCCGATGTTGCGACTGTCATTGAGCTTGCGAAATTGCGTGACGCACAGCTTGGCCGTCAGGTTATCCAGAGAAAGGTTCGATTTGACGATGCGCGTGGCCGCTTTCTGCAAGCAGGCACTGATCGCCGCCTGCCTCTTCTTGAGGTACTTGCCCGTCTCGGTCTTCACAACCTTCTGGCAGTTCGTCAGGCTCGAAGCCGGTGTTTGAGCCATGCCGCGGCTCGTCAGCGCGGCGAAAACGATCGCACCCGCCAACCCGATTGTCTTCCAATGCGAAACAACATTGGCCCCCGTGGACTCGATGTGCATCTTTCGCGTCCGAGACATGACGACCTCCCCTTCTCGTAAGCTGACTCAATCGAGCTACGCAAACCCAGCCGCCCCGCCCACCTGCACAGCCTTGGTGACTATATTCCGTTCAGTCGTCCTTTGTAAATGGGGTTCGCAGCATCCTTCTATCGCGCAATCGGCCGGGCTGGAGGGTCGTCCAGATTCAGGGAGCCAAGTTTCCCGGAACCGGCCTTCTGCGGAAGGAACCGCAAACCGTCAGCCGATCGGCTCGTTCCCACCTACCGGCCGAGAATTCGACTCGCGCACCGAACGCTGGCATGGATGGATGGGTGGCATTGCAACGGAACGCAGCTAAGGGCACTGTACGGCCGCAAGCGGCAATGCCGCGTGGGGAGATAGTACGACGATGAACCGCGAAGAACTGCGCCAACTGCTCGAACGCCTCAATTTGCGCGGCAATCACGTAGTGGTGCAGACGAGCTTAGCGAGCCTGGGGCCTATCGAGGGTGGTCCGGCCTCGCTGTGCGAGACTCTGATCGAGGCCGTTGGACCGAGCGGCACGTTGATGATGCCGACCTTCACCCAAACCGAAACCATCCGCGAGTCGGTACCCAACCGCAATCCTGGGGCGGCTATCAGCCATCGCCCGATTCCATATCACGCCGATTTGCCGGTCAGCCCCGACGTCGGCATCGTGGCTGAAATGTTTCGCCACATGGCCGGCGTACTGCGAAGCAACCATCCCACCCATTCGTTCGCCGCCTGGGGCCGGCAGGCGCGCGAGGTTCTTTCCACGCAGCGCGACAACAATCCGCTGGGACCCTTGAAGAAGCTCAACGTCATGCAGGGCCAGGTCCTCCTGTTGGGCGCGCCATTGCAGGCAGCAACGGTGATTCATCTCGCCGAGGAACGCGCCAGCCTGCCTTATCTGGGACGGCGCACCGCGTTGCGCATCAACGCCGGCGGCTACGAAGAACGCGTCGTCGTCGAGAACTTCCCGGGGTGCAGTGTCGCCTTCGACCGCTTAGACGCTTACCTCGATCCGAACAAGGTCCACCGGGCCTTACTACCGCACGGCGAAGCCCGAAAGATCGCGGTGCGATACTTGGTCAACCTGGCCAGTCAAGTACTTGTCAACGAACCGCGCTTCTTCATCTGCGACAACCCGGTTTGCGTGGGATGCGCAAGCAAGCGTGCCGCCGTCGGCAACATCCCGGCGATGCAGGGCCAAGGGTGATCGCGGAAGCGTAAGTTCCGAAGCTCACGCTTGGCGTTTCAAGCCACGCGTTCTACGCCGCATCTTCCATCCAAGCACGCCCGAGCGATAGCTTGCGGCCACGTACGGTCGGCAGCACGTACGGGCCCTGCGGAATCACCGCGACCCTCATATGACGGCCGTAGCGTTGCGACATTTCCCGCAGCGCCGCTTCCACACTCGGCGCCCAGCGGCCCATGAGGCCCTGGAAGAGCTGCGGCGCCAAGCCGTCGGTGACGACGACGACCTGTGCCTTGCGGCGCACCTGGCACAGGTGCTGGACCATCCACTGGTCGACGCGGAAAAATCCGGCGGCGCAAATGCGCTCCATGTATTCGTCGTTGCTCTTGGCGTCGTGTAGGAGGGCTTGGAAGTCCTCGCTCCCGACCCCTTCGTTCAGGGCCGCGACCAAAATGATCGTCCCGTCGCGGCGGACGATGTTGAGCGCCGCGGTGAGGCCCTTGATCGACTGATAGAAGGTCTGATCGAGGGGATAGCCTCCCGCCGACGTCACGACGACGTCGACTGCCGCATCGAGGTCGACGCGCACATGCTGCTCGACCGCACTCATTCCGGCGGCGTGGGCCTTCTCGATGTCCCCGGCATAGACGCCCGTGATGCGGCGCTTGCGGTCAATCGAGACATCGACCATGAAGTCGACGTGGCTACGCTGGGCGATTTCCATCAAGTCGGCATGAAACGGATTGCCGTCGACAATCCCCGGCCCGACGTTGTCTTCAAGCATACGTGGGCCGTGCGCGCTGCGCATGGTTTCAACCCCCGCCAATCCCGGAGCGATCGCTTTGCGCCCGCCTGAGTACCCGGCCATCAGATGCGGCTCGATCAGACCGGTGACCACCTTCAAATCGGCTTCGACAAAGCCGCGATCGAGCCAGATCTCAGTCCCACGGGCAGTCTTACCCAAATGCACGTGCTCGTCGGCGTTGCGCGCGACGTGATTGCGAAAGCGATAGGTTTCGACCAACTCGGCGCTGGTCATTTCGACAAGCTCTTCTCCGCTGTTTGGCCGGTGCAGGCCGGTCGCCACAACGATATCAATCTGCTGGCGCGGGACACCTGCGGTCTCGAGCGTCTGCAGCAGAGGCGGCAGCAGCTTGCCGTACGGCACCGGACGAGTCTTGTCGGAAATCACTACCGCGGCATTGCGTCGTCCGCGCGCGATTTCGTGCAAGGGTCGCGCGGCAATCGGTTGTGCCAGGGCCCTCTCGATCGCCGCGTCGGGATGCACCAGCGGTTGACCCGGCAGCGGATCGACGATCGATAGTTCGATCGAATCGGGGAATTTCACATCGAGGCCGATGCGGCCGTAGTCGAGGCGGATGTTCACGCCGAGAATCTATCGCAGGAGTCGAAGAGTCGAAAGTCGAACAGTCAAAATTCGATCACCTTGACGATGGGTGGATCACCTACATCTCACGCCGCCCATCGAGCGCGCGTCCCAACGTCATCATGTCGGCATACTCGACATCGCCACCCATGGGCACACCGGCGGCGATGCGCGTCACCCGCGGACCGAGCGGCTTGATCAGTTTGGCGAGATACATCGCCGTCGCCTCGCCCTCGACGGTGGGGTTGGTTGCGATGACGACTTCACGGACGTGTCCGTCCTGCAGGCGGCGTAGCAGCTCGGCGATGCGTAATTGTTCGGGACCGACTCCGTCGAGCGGTGCCAGGCAACCATGCAAGACGTGATAGCGACCTTTGAAGCTGCCGGAGCGTTCGAGAGCCACCATGTCGGCAGGGCGCTCGACGACACAAATCGATTCACGATCGCGGT
The DNA here is from genome assembly GCA_016200585.1 of Deltaproteobacteria bacterium. Lineage (GTDB taxonomy): Bacteria > Desulfobacterota > Binatia > HRBIN30 > HRBIN30 > JACQEN01. The sequence goes on along the minus strand of JACQEN010000341.1, from coordinate 9,478 downwards.
GCGGGTCCTGGCAGATTGCGCAGGGATCGTCGGCCGTCAGACCCAGACAAATCGAGCAAAGCTTTGTGCCGTCGCGCATGTCGACCAGGGCTTCGGCAAGTTGCTCGACGTCGCGGCGATCGGTTCGCAACAAATGGAAGGCCAGACGCGTTGCCGTTTTCTCCCCGATGCCGGGGAGCTTGGTCAATTCCTGAATCAGCCGAGCCAGCGGCGGAGGTACGGCAGACATGATGGCGATACGACTTAGTACAAGTTGCAGGTCGAAGGTTGACGAGCGCAGGCCAAGGGGAACGGCCGCAAAGCTGTTGGCGCCAAAGCGTCGACGTTCACCCACCTCACAGGTTAAGCCCCGGAATCTTCAGACCGCCGGTGACCTTCTTCATTTCCTCCGCCATCATCTGCTGGGCGTTGCGTACCGCTTGATTGACGGCAGCAAGGATCAGGTCTTGCAGCATCTCGACATCGCCGCTCTTGGCAATCTCAGGCTCGATACGCAACGACAGCAACTCGAGCTTGCCGTTCATCACAGCGGTGACCATGCCACCGCCGGCCGACGCCTCGACCGTCTTCGCCGACGCCTCCTCTTGCACCTGTCCGAGACGCTCCTGCAGCTGCTGCGCTTGCTTGACGATATCACCCAGACCGCCAAAACCCTTGCTCATTCTGATCTCCCGTGGCGCGTGCGTGACCTGACTTCATGGACTTCGCCGCCGAGGATTTCCACCGCGGCTTGAACGGCGGGATGCCCTACGGCTGATTTGTGAAGCGCCGCCGGACTCGCCGGATCCGTTGCTTCGGCCGTTGCCGGTTCCATCTCGGCCTCGCGCACGGTCACCCGCATCGGTTGCCCATAGAATCGTTCGGCCAGCTCTTCGACGATTTTGGTATGCGACCTGTCGGCAAGGTAGTCGTGCAGGTGTCCCTTGCTCACGGTCAGCACCATCTCGTCGCCTTTCACGCTGGCCGACTGGCTGGCCTGTAAGTACGGCAGCAGCATGATCTTCTCGCGCCCAACGTAGGTCAGAAAATCGCTCCACCCGGGCTCGGACGGCGCCGCTGTCGGGGCGGCCGCAGCCCTGGGGAGGGGACGGTTGGCAGTGGGCGCCGCTGGATCCGGAGGCGCCGCGCGACGTGCCGGAGAGATCTTCGCTGCGGCCGCAGAAGCTGCGACCGGCGCAGCAGCGAGCCTTTCTGGCGCCGGCGGCGCGCCGGCACCAGTGTTTATCCGGCGCTCGATCTCTTCGAGGCGCGTGATCAGTTGATCCACCGGCAGCACCGGAGCCATCGTCGCCAACTTGATCAGGGCCATCTCCAAAACCAGTTTCGGATAGGGCACACGGGCGACGTCGTTCTCGGCGGCCACCAGTAACCGGAAGGCGCGATCGAGGTCCTCCGGCGACATGCGCTGGGCTTGCTTGTCGACCTCGGCGCGATCCTCGCTCGGCAACTCATCGAGCAAATTCTCACCCGGCACCAGTCGCGCCACCGACAAATTGCGGAAATGTTCGAGCAGCTCGCGCGCGACGCGACGCAGATCGTATCCGTACTGATGTAGCTCGTGCAGCAACTCCACCGCCCGTGTCGGATTGTGCTCGATGATGGCTTCGCCAACCGCGTACAGCAGCTTGCGGTCCGCAAGGCCGAGCGCGGAGGAGACGTCTTCGTCACGAATTGTTTTGCCGGCGAAGGCGATCACTTGATCGAAGAGCGACTGGGCGTCGCGCATGCTGCCTTCACCTTCGCGGGCGATGAGGAACAGGGCACGTTCACTGACTTCGATGCCTTCGCTGCGCGCGATGTGCGCCAGACGATCGGCAATGGCGCGGCAAGCGATGCGTTTGAAGTCGTAGCGCTGACAACGCGAGTGAATCGTGTGCGGTACTTTGTGTGGATCGGTTGTGGCAAAGATGAACTTGACGTGCGCCGGCGGCTCTTCGAGTGTCTTCAACAGGGCGTTGAATGCGCTCGTCGAGAGCATGTGCACTTCGTCGATGATGTAGATCTTGAAACGGCTCTTCGCCGGCTGGTAGCGCACGTTTTCGATGATCTCGCGGACATCGTCGACGCCGGTATTCGAGGCGCCGTCGATCTCCAGCACGTCGACCGAGTTTCCCATAGTGATCTCGCGGCAATTGACGCAGGCATTGCAAGGCGTGGGGGTCGGCCCTTTCTCGCAGTTCATCGCCTTGGCGAGAATGCGCGCCGCTGTCGTCTTGCCGACGCCGCGCACGCCTGTGAACAAGAAGGCGTGCGCCACGCGATTGCTGCGGATGGCGTTCTGAAGCGTCTGGCTGACGTGCTCTTGACCAACGATTTCTTCGAAGGTCTGCGGACGCCATTTTCGAGCGATGACGAGATAGCTCATGTGCACGAGCAATCTAGGGATTGAGAGATCGGGATACCAAGGGCAGGCGAAACCGGCCAGCCGCGGCCGTCTAGAAGCGTCGGCTCGATCCCTTGATCTCTATATCCCTCGATCTCCTATTCTCTTTCTCTGAACCGGGGTTTCCAACCGCGCTGCACCGATGGGCACTGCCGATAGCTAGGTTTCCCCGCGGCACAAAGAAACATTCGGTACCGCTGCTTCCTTCCGGACCTGACGGAGTTCGCGACGTTCTTTTGCGCGGGACCTAGCTACCGACACTACCCATCGGCGACCTGCTGAAGACTGCATGTTGGCACGGAGAGCCGTGAAGGTCTACCCCGCGAATCGACACGAGGCCAAAAGAGCGACTGGAAATTGGTCGCTCGTTCCATTGTGTCCGGTCATTGAAGCCGGAGATATTGATCATCCCTCTCCACAACTTGGGTCATCCGTTGGCAGGCCTGTCGCTGATAGCAGTGCCGCCAATGTCGATTCGGGCCAACGGAGAGGGTGGGATTCGAACCCACGGTACCTTTTGGGTACACACGCTCTCCAGGCGTGCCGTTTCGTCCACTCACGCACCTCTCCGTAGTCCGCTCTCTTTACTCATGCGTTGCCACAGTTGCAATCGACCAGCCCCGAGTATCCGCAACGGACGGTTGGGAAGCCCAACCGCCCCTTCCTTCGGCTGCCCTGGGAGTCGGATCCCAGACGACAGCCGTCCGCTACCCAACCACGTTGGACATAGGGGATCCCTGTGAAAGGGGGAACATCGAAGATGTTCAAAGCTGTCATTTTTTTGAGACGGAACACGTACGATACGGACGACATAGATCAAGAAGTCCCGGCTGCTCACTGTGGTGTCAAAGTTGCATCTGAAGCCACGGTCATGAGGCATGCGACGACTCTTGCCACAGCGTTTCCTGAAAGAGCTCTTCAGGATGGGTCCCCTGGCCAGCGCTTCTCAGGTCGACAATCAGTAGAAAAAGAGCGCACAAAATCTCGCCGCGGGCGCCCACCTGGCATTGACCCGGAGCGTCGGGCGGTTCTGGAAGCGTTGGTACGGCAAGGTCTCTCGCTCGCCGAAATGGCTGAGCGATTGGGCGTCAGTCGCCAGTGTATCCACGCCCAACTGCGCAAATGCGGTGAATTGCACGCGGAGCAGCTTGCCCGTCACGACCTGCGGCAACACCGCCAGCGCGACGTACAGCGCTTAATCAACGGCTTTGCCTGGACGGAGCAGCATACTCCTGGCGGAAAGGCGCTCACGGAATTCCTACTCCAGGCCCAAGCACGTGGTTGGGCCGTCCATGTGGCACCACGCCACCGACCGCGAATCAACGGCGTTCGTCTGGCTTTTCACATGCCGCAGCGCTTGCGTAGTTCGCTCACCGGTCACAAAGGAGCGACGCGCTACTACCATTTTCAACTCACGCGACCGGACTGGCTGCATGTCGTTTGTCTGCCGACGGGTCGTTACATCTTTTACATGCCCGATCTGAATCGGCCACGCGGTTCGTACTACATTCCGGAGCGGGCCGCCTACGAGCCGCAAGTTTGGCCCGAGTGGTCGCAGGGATCAAAGTCGAAGCGCTCGACGTCATCCGCAGGTAAATCGGTTGGTCGCAGCTCGACACGTGTCACACAACCAGCCTGGGCGGCTTAACTCCGGCCCCGATCTATTGCATCGCGCGTCTCTATGGTAGGAGGCGCGCATGCAAGGCATTCAGTGGTTGATTGACGCTTGGTTTGAACGCCAACGCGATCTTCAGCCGCGCATGTACCGTGCCCGTACACGCGACGGTTGGCGCTTGGCACTCTACCGCTACCTCCCGGCACGCGCCGGTCATCGCACTCCGGTCGTTCTGTGCCATGGCATGTCGTCGAACCGTTGGGATATGGATGGCCCGGGCCGAATTTCGCTAGCGCGATTCCTCGTGCGCCGCGGCTACGACGTCTGGGTCTGCGAGTTGCGCGGTGCGGGTCGTTCGACGCGCCCGGGTTGGCTGAATGGCAAGCGCTACAACTGGACCTTCGAAGACTACGTCCAGCACGACGCCCCAGCAGTGTTGCGCGCAGTCTTGCGCGAAACCGGAGCCGAGCGTGTTCATTGGGTCGGCCACTCTATGGGCGGCATGATCGCCTACGCGCTGCTGATGACTCCGATGGCGCAGAAGATCGCCAGCGCGACCACTCTGGGCTCACCGACGATGAGCGACGTCGGTCACCCGATGCTGGATTTTGGCCTGCCCTATCGCGGCCTGTTGCGCTTCGTACCCGATCGCGTGCCGTTCGGCACCGTTGCTCGCCTGGCATCACCCTTTTCGGCTTGGTTGCCTCGCTTCCTCAGCCACAGCATCAACGACCTCGGCTGGCACCCCGGCAATGCCGACCCCGAGTTGCTGCGGGCATTGATGCTCACCGCCGTCGACGACGTTCCGGCGTCGCTGCTACGCGAGTTCGCACGTTGGTACGACACCAAAGCAATGAGCGACCGCTATGCGATCTTCGATTTCACCGAACATCTCGAACGCATCACCACGCCGATCTTGATCATCGCCGGCAGTCACGACGGCTTGACTCCAGCGCGCGATCTCGAGAACGTCTTCAAGCGCATCGGCGCGCGCGAAAAGGTCTTCCGCGTCGTCGGCAAAGAGCAAGGTTTCGCGCACAACTATGGCCACGCCGACCTTATCCTCGGTCTGCATGCACCGACCGACGTCTACCCCCTGGTGCTCGACTGGCTCGAAAAACATCGCCAAACAGCATCCCGAACCCGCAAGGATAACGTCCGAGCGCTGAGACGGAAGACTGCCGACGCTCCAGCCTGAGTGCCCAACGATCGCCCAACAACATCCGCACAAATGCAAAGTCGTTGCGACTATTCCCGAATCGGAGTCGTTGCCTTTGCCCTGGCCTGCTTTGCCGTAGCAACGCCGGGGCGCGGTGACTCGAGCGTTCCGACGTCGGATTTGCAGTACAACAACGAGGCGCAACTCGTGGAGCGGCTGTGGAAGCAATCGCCCGAGGTTCTCGAGGCGCGCGCAGCCCTCGACGCAGCGCGCAGCGACTTGCAGCGGGCCCAAACCCTTCCGAATCCCAACCTCGATTTTGCCTGGGGAACCATTCCGGTCGGCCGAACAAATCCCCCGCAGCTCAAAGACCCCCTCTCGAACGTGCCCAGCTACACGACCGGCGTCGCAGAGTTGGTCGAGCTCGGCAAACGTGGACCGCGCCAGAAAGCCGCTTTCGCTGACGTCCAGCGCGGCGAGCAACAAGCCCTCGCAGCTCTCGGAGATCGCTTTTTCGCCTTGCTCGGGCGCATCGGCCAGATTGCTGCGGCACAGCAACGAGTCGCCATCCTCAGTGAGCTCGTCGCCGCCAGCAACGAGCTGATGTCTCTCGATCGCGCCCGCTCCTCCAAGGGTGAGATCCCTGCCTTGGAGCTCGAACGCACGGAAGTTGAGCACGAGCGCCTGGTCTCCGAACGCGACGCCGCCGTGACGGAGCAAACGGCAGCCCAAGCGGAATGCAGCACCATCCTCGCCGCCAGCTGCCCGCCCTTCGAGTCCGGCATTGCCGCCCACGCATTTCTCTCGACGCTCGCGAGTAGCTCGCAAGCGGCAGAATGGTCGACCGAAGCGGTCGCACGCCGGCCTGACGTCGCCGCTCTTGAGGCGGCGGCACGGGCTGCCGACGATCGCGCCGTACTCGCAAACCGACGCATCATTCCCGACGTCACGGTCCGCCTGGGCTACACATACGACTCCTTCATCGTCTCCGGCAACCAGCGCAACAGTTTGGGACTGGGGTTACAGCTCCCCATCCCGCTTTTCGACCGCGGGCAAGCCGACCTGCACGCGGCGCTGAGCGAGCGCGTGCGCGCTCAACGGGCGCGAGAGTCACTCCTCGCCGCCGTGCCGAGCCGCCTCGTCGCCCTGGCTCGCCAACGTGATCTGATCCTCGACCGCATTCAGCGGATCGACCGCGCCGTCGAAAAGGCGCGCTCGGTAAGCGATGCGTTGCGCGAGGCCCAACGCGCCGGGGGCACATCGCAAATCGAAGTCCTCCTGGCACGCCGCGCCTATCACGAGCTGCTGCTGGAGCGTAGCGCTCTCGACGGCGACGCTTTTGACATCCTGATGATGATCCGCCAGTCCTTAGGTCTCTTTCCTCACCCATCCGACCCGCAGACACCGCTCACACCATGAATGAGAACGCGCAAACCATTTCTCGAATGACACATCCAGATCGCCGCCCAGCAAGCGTTTGGACAAGGCGAGCGCTGGTAGCCGCCGTCCTGATCCTCGTCTGTGGCCTGGGCGCCTACCATTTCCGAACCGCGCCCCTGGGACCGCCACCGCAAACGGCATACACCGTCAACGGCGACACCGTGGAGCTCGACCCACATTCACCGACGTGGGGATATTTGAGTCTGATGAAGGCGGAAGCCGGCGCTCCGCTGACCGCCGAGCCGGTTCCCGGACGCGTGGCCTTCGACGAATCGCGCGCCGCGCCGATCATCGCACCAATGCAGGGGCGCGTCGACAATGTCGCTGTGCGCCTGGGCCAAAGGGTCGAGGCCGGCGAGCATCTGCTGTCGATTCGCTCGACGGCGTTCGTCGATCTGCTGCAGGAGATCGACCAGCTCAAAGCCAGCGAGGCGACGCGAGTCAAAACCGTAGAGCGGCTGCGTGCGCTCGTACAATTGAAAGCCGCGGCCGACAAGGATCTGCAAAGCGCCGAGCTCGAGCTGCACGAGGCGCGACTGGCGCGTGAGGGCTCCGAGCTCAAGCTACGCAGTCGGCCGATCGTGGCGACCGGTGACGGTTCCTACTGGCTCAACGCGCCGCGCTCCGGCGTCGTCGTGCAACGCGACGTGCTCGTCGGACAGGAGGTCGGTCCCGATCGTTCGACTCCCTTGCTTGTCGTCGCCGAGCTCGATCAGGTCATCGTCACCGCCGACGTTCCGGAGTCCGACGTCGCCTGGGTCCACACCGGGACCGCAGCACGTGTCATGTCGCCTGTCTTGAAAGACCGAGGTCTCGATGGAGAGGTCGAATACGTCGGCGAGGTCGTGGACCCGGTGAAGCGGATGATCAACGTCCGTGTGCGCGTCGAGAATCTCGATCATTCGTTGCGCCCCAACGCCTTCGTTCAAGTCACCTTCAACCCTGGCGACAAGCCAACCCTCGTGATCCCGGCCGAGGCGGTGGTTACGGATGATCAGCGGTCGTTTGTCTTCGTGCAAACCAACGAACAGCCGCCGCGCCTGCTCCGGCGAACCGTCCTGACCGGGCGACAGCAAGCCGGCAAGATCGAAATCGCCGATGGCCTCTCGGCCGGCGAAACCTTCGTCTCGCGCGGCGCGATCCTGCTGCTCAATGCAGTTGAGCTGGCTCAGTAACACGCAACAACGGCAGGTCGGTCGATGATCGAACGCATCGTTCTGTTCGCCTTGAACAACCGCACCGCGGTGCTGTTTTTTAGCCTGGTTGTCGCCGTTGCCGGCTTGACGGCTTTTCGTGGTCTGACAATCGAAGCGTTCCCCGATCCGACCGACACGCAGGTCAACGTCATCACGCTGTTCTCCGGCCAGCCGACAGAGGAAGTTGAGCGGCAGATCGGTCTACCCATCGAGCGAGCGTTGAATGGAACACCCGGACTGATGCGACTGCGCAACTTGTCGCTGTTCGGGCTGTCGTATGTCACACTCACGTTTGAAGACGGAGTCGACGCGTTGTTCGCCCGTTCGCAGGTGCTGGAACGACTGCGCGACGCCGAGCTCCCCGAGGGCATTGTGCCTCAGCTCGGCCCGTTGGCGACGCCGATCGGCGAGGTCTACCGGTACACCTTGATCGGTGCCGGCGGCAATCCGATGCGCCTACGCACCTTGCAAGATTGGGTCGTGCGGCCGCGTTTGTTGCGCGTTGCCGGTGTCGCCGACGTCGTCAGCTACGGTGGCCTGGTACGCGAGGTGCAGGTCCAGCCCTCCCCGGCCAAATTGGCGTCCTTCGGCTTGACGCTGGAAGATCTCGAAACCGCTTTGAACAACGCGTCGACCAACGCCAGCGGCGGCGTGCTCGAACGCGGCGCCGAACAACTGGTGATCCGCAGCCAAGGTCTGTTCCGCAGCCTCGACGACATCGCCAGCGTGCACATCACAACCAACGAAGGCACCCCGGTGCACGTGCACGACGTTGCCAGTGTGCGTGACGGCTGGTCGCCGCGCCAGGGTGTCGTCAGCCGCGGCATGCATTTCGACGCTGTCGAAGGAATTGTTTTGATGCGTCGCGGCGAGAATCCGTCGATGGTGCTGCAACGGGTACGCGACGCAGTGCGTGAGCTCAACGAACGCATTTTGACAGACGGCGTGCGCGTCGAGCCGTTCTACGATCGCACCGAGCTGGTCAACACCACCCTGCGCACCGTCGGCAAGAATCTGCTCGAAGGCGCAATGCTGGTCGTTCTGGTGTTGTTCGTCTTCCTTCTTGATCTGCGCGCCGCGCTGATCGTTGCTGCCTTGATTCCCCTGTCGCTGCTGTCGGCCTTCATCTACCTCAAGCTGCGTGGCATGAGCGCCAATCTGTTGAGTATGGGCGCCGTCGACTTCGGCATCATTGTCGACGGTGCCGTCGTGATCGTCGAAAGCATCGTCAGCCGCTTGTCGGAAGCTCATGAACGGGAGTTACCGGCGGAAGTGCTGCAAGCGCGCATCCGCTTGTCGGTGAACGATGTCGCCCGGCCGACCGTCTTTGCCTTGCTGATCATCATCGCCGCCTACCTCCCGATCTTCCTGCTCGAACGGGTGGAAGGACGAATTTTCGCACCGATGGCAAACACCGTCGTCGCCGCCTTGATAGGGGCGCTGACGTTTTCAATCACGCTCGTGCCGGTGCTGGCTGCGGTCGTCTATCGCCGTCCGATCCGTCATCGGCAGTCGCCGCTGTTGCGCTGGGCGCAACACGCCTACACGCCGACGCTGCGCTGGGCGATGGATCACAGCTGGACGGTGGTTCTCAGCAGTTTGGCAGCTCTCGGCATTGCGCTGTTCGTCTTGTCGAACCAAGGATCGGAGTTCTTGCCGGAGCTCAACGAAGGTTCTTTGTACCT
>JACQEN010000321.1 GCA_016200585.1 Deltaproteobacteria bacterium | reverse complement strand
CTTCCTGAAAACCGTCGGGCGACGATGCCCGGATTTCCGTTACACGTGCAACAGCCATTGCAGCCTCCTGTTGCCGTCCAACCGCATGACGCGGGCTTGGGCCGGCTTGTCATCGACCTCTACCAGAGGTGGTTCCGGCCGAGCAATACAGCAACTGGTGCCGGTCGGTCCCGGTGGGCTCCCGTTCCCGTGTCCGTCCTCCCAAAATAAGCGAGGTGTGTACGTTGCCCCTCCGGCAGGCAGCTGATATGAAGTACCTAGGTTACTGATTGTCCGGCGCGTCCCCAGTTCTTGAGCAGGTATCCAACTGCCTGCCCGCACCTCACATTCAGGTAGTAGCACCGACGGCAATGGTTGCCGGCGGGAGCGAGGCTCACCGTTCAAGGTGATGCCGAGATCCGGTTTTCCGGATGATAGGGTAAACGGCCGCACATGCGGCCCGAGCAGAGGAGCGGGCAAGTGGGCAAGAAACTTTATGTTGGCAATCTGCCGTTTGGGGTCACCGACCGAGATCTCGAAGAGCTGTTTGCGCAAGCCGGCGTTTGTGAGTCGGCCAGCGTGATTACCGATCGCGCCACCGGGCAGTCGCGCGGATTTGGTTTCGTCGAAATGGGGTCACCGGCCGATGCCCAGAATGCGATCCAGCAATTCGACGGGCAAGACTTCAAGGGACGGCCGCTAAAGGTCAACGAAGCACGCGATCGTGAAAGGAGTGGTGGCGGCGGTGGTGGTGGCGGAGGTCAACGCGGCGGTTGGAAGCGTCATTACTAATCGGGTTCGAGGTCGTATCTCGTTGCCCATACCTCAATTTCACGATGTCTGCCTAAAGCGACCCAACCGGGAGCAGCCTACCGAACGGACGGTCCAAGCCCCTGTTTCGCTTGGCTCGGGCTTGACTGCCGGGTGCGGGTCGCGGGTGCGTTCAGTTTGAGCACCTGCGGCACTGCGTTCGTGAATAGTCCGTCCATGGAAGAGTCGGCAACCCGTTCCCATCTACGCCGCGGGCTCGAGGCGCACCTTGCCGAGCTCGGTTATTCCGGCGTGCGTGCACGCACCTCGGCTACCCCAGCCCCGGAAGTCGTTCGCGTCAATCCGGTGCGCGGGCGAATCGTCTACGGAGAAACGGTTTTGCGCAGCGATCTGCGTTCGCGTCGCTGCCGTGAGCGTCTGGTGAGTTTCTCGCAGCGACGAACGAGGCACCGCAGTAGCATCCTGTTCTTCATCGCGGTTTCGGAAGAGGATCGTCCCGCACTCGAGGCGTTACTGGAAGAACTGGATATCCGCAGCGCGGTACGCGGCGGACATGTCCACGTCGTTTCCGTCGTGGCCCCGGAGGCGAAACGTGCTGGGCGTTCGGCCGGCGCCTCCTCGTCTACCAACCGCAACAGAGGGCGAGCACGTCCGTCGCCAAAAAACTGAAGGAGGTTTCCCCAAAATGCGCAAGGAGGAAGAGGGTCGGCGATTCAGCCCGGGCCAATGGGTCACCATGCGTGACACTGGTGCACACGTGAAGGTGGAGGCCTGGTCGACGATCGCAGGCGTCTATCGCGTGCATTCGCGCAAAAACGGCTTGCAGTTTGCCGGAGCCGAGGAGGTCGAACCCGTTGCCGCTCATCCGGATGCGCATCTCGGAAAGTTCTGGAGTCGTTGTCACGCTCCCGGTTGTGGGGCACCGCTGACGCCGGGTTTGGCGACGTGTGCGAAATGTGGCGGGTTGACCTGTACCTGCGGCCGCTGCCAGTGCCCGCGCACTCCGTCGACGCAAAAGGGCAAGCGCAAGAAAGCCGAAGTCGCGGCGTCCTAAGGTATGAAGGTATTCTTGGTTCATGTTCGTGACCCGCAGTTCTATGCGCTGCCGGCCGCGACGCGCTCCGCCAACGGCAACCTGCGGATCATGGGCTTTCCGCCCATCGGGATCATGTCGTTGTCGGCTGTCCTCAAACAGCGCGGCCACGAATGCACGATGTTCGACCAGGCCAATCCGGAGACCCCGAACGAAGTCATCGTCGAGTCGATCGCTCGCGAGCAGCCGGTGCTCGTCGGCCTGAGCTTCCTCAGCACCACGAGCTATCCGTACGCCAAGATCCTGGCTCGCCAAATCCGCGCCGCTCATCTCGACGTGCGGATTGCCTTCGGTGGTGTGTTTGCCACGCTCAACGCCGAGCGCGTCAAACAGCAGTGCCCCGAGGTCGACTACGTCTGCCGCGGCGACGGCGAGCAGCTACTGCTCGACCTGTTGGAAAGCTTGGACGACCCGTCCGGTGTGGCCGGAGTTACCTGGGCCAGGGACGGACAAGTCGTTCACAATCCAAATCGCGCCCTCGACCGCAACCTCGACCAGTGGCCGTTTCCGGACCGCGAGAGCTTGAAGCTGGATTTCGTCGAGTCGATGCCGCTCGACGTTCCTGCCGTCCTATCCTGGGAGCGCTTCACCACCATGCAGACGTCGCGCGGTTGTCCGTGGCCGTGCGTCTTTTGTGACATCCCGGTGTTCAACGAAGGCAAGTGGCGATCACGCTCGCCGCAGCATGTCGTTGAAGAATTTCAAATGTTGAAGGAGCAGGGCTACGGCGCCGTATACTTCGTCGACGACCACTTCTTGCTGCAACCGAAGCGCATCGAAGCCATCTGCAGCGGTATCAACGAGGCCGGTATCGACATCCAATGGGGCTGCGAAGGACGCGTCGACTCAACGGCGCAACACCTCTTTCCGGCGATGGCGAAGGCGCACTGCCGTACCATCATGTTCGGCGTCGAGAGCGGCAGCCAGAAGATTCTCGATCGCTTGAAGAAAGAACAGACGCTCGAAGAAGTTGAAACTGCGGTGAGCAACGCCAAACGCGCCGGCATCGAGATCGTTCACGGCTTCTTCGTGGTCGGAAATCCCGATGAGACCGCCGAAGACATGCGTGCGACGTTCGATTTCGCTGCCAAGCTGCGTCTGGACACGTTCGCCTTCAATCGCCTGTGCGTCTACCGCGGCACCCCTCTGTGGCACGAGTACGTTGGCCGCGGCTTGGTCGACGACAAGGACGACTGGTACAAGTACTTCAAGTGCTCGGAGATCGACCCGACCTGCCTCCCCGGCGCGGTCATCAACGCCGAACGCTCGGCGGGGTTGAAACGCCTGTTTCGCTACAAGCTCACCCACTACCCGGTGCAGACCTTCCGTCTGCTGCGACGCTTCGTACGTCACATGCCGTTACGCGATGTCCTCTACCTGCTCGTCAAACCGTTCTTGGGGCAGCAACAGGGGCCGACGAAGAACGAAGTGATGTCGCGGGCGGTCGAGCAGTCGGCAGCCAAGGATGCTGCCGCTTTGTTCACGCAAGTTGCCGACGACCAAATTGCCGCGATACCCCCCGTCGCTGCCGCAGCACCGCCCGCCGCTTCTGCGCTGCGTTGACCCTTGCGGGCAGCGCAACTAAGAGAATCGCACTGCCCGTAGCGTTTGGAGGTGTGTCTCGATGCCCGACAAATTCATGAACCTGACGCCGGCCCTGTACGCGTATCTGGTCGATCAGCGCAGCGACAGAGATCCGGTGCGCAGCGAGCTGGCGCAAGCGACGGAGGCGTTGGGACCCGTCAGCATGATGCAGATCGCTCCCGAACAGGGTGCCTTTATGACCATGCTGGTGCGGCTGATCGGTGCTCGCCGGGCGGTCGAGGTGGGTACCTTCACCGGATACAGTGCGTTGTCGGTGGCTCGCGGCCTTCCCGATGACGGTCGCCTGTTGTGTTGCGACGTCAGCGAAGAGTGGACGGCGGTCGGCAGGCGCCACTGGGAGAAAGCGGGCGTGGCGCACAAAATCGACCTGCGGATCGGGCCGGCGCTCGACACGTTGCGCAGCCTTCCCCATGAGCCGCAGTTCGATATGGCGTTCATCGACGCCGACAAAGGCAACTACCGCAACTACTACGAAGAGCTCCTGACACGGCTGCGCCCGAACGGCGTGATCCTGTTCGACAATGTCCTGTGGATGGGACGGGTCATCGATGCCAGCGACACGAGCGAAGATACCGTCGCCTTGCGCGAGCTCAATGCCTTCTTGAAGCAAGACGACCGTGTCGAAACCGTTATGCTGCCGATCGCCGATGGGTTGACGCTGGCGAGAAAGAAAAACTGAGGAGCATTCGGAAACGGACGCTCTCGGCGCCGCCTTGGAAGAATTGCCGTCGGCTGTGTTCTGAGCGATCGCGCCCATCTTTCCTCGGGCGCCCCCAAGCGCCTCGCTTCCAAGCTCGTAGAAGAGCGGTCGCGCTGATGCGCCGGCCGCGGTAAGAATCGGCCCATGGCCATATTGGATTCCGCCTGCCCGCTGGATTGCCCGGACACTTGCAGTTTGAGCGTTACGGTCGAAGACGGACGCATCACCAAGGTCGACGGCTCACACCGCAATCCGTTTACCGAAGGCTTCATATGTTCCAAAGTGCGGCGTTCGCCGCAACGGGTCTATTCGCCGCTACGGTTGCTTTATCCGCAACGTCGCGTCGGACCGAAGGGCTCGGGGCGGTTCGAGCGCATCAGCTGGAGCGCGGCCATCGATTCGATTGCGCAATGCTTCAAACAAATCGTGCAAACCGACGGTGCGGAGGCAATTCTACCCTATCACTACGGCGGCTCGAGCGGCCTGCTGGGGGAGGGAGCGCTCGATCAACGGTTCTTCAACCGACTAGGGGCCAGCGAGCTGCTGAAAACGCTGTGCGCGGCGCCGACGAGCACGACGTATCGAGCGATGTTCGGCGCCATGGGCGGGGTTCCGCCCGAAGACTATCACTTGGCGCGCGCCATCCTGCTGTGGGGCGTGAACCCGTCGGCAACCAGCATCCACCTGGTGCCGAAGGTACGCGCCGCGCAGGACGCCGGCGCCTTTGTCGCGGTGATCGACCCACGCCGGACGCCGCTGGCGAAGCAAGCGGATCTGCATCTGCAACCACGCCCGGGTACCGATGTCGTCCTGGCCCTGGCGCTGATCGACGTCCTCATTCGCAACGCTAGGGTCGACCACGACTTCATCGCGGCTCACGTGAACGGCTTCAAAGAGTTGGCCGAGGCCGTCGTGGCGCCGTCGTACGCCGCCGAGGTTTGCGACGTCCCGGAGCGCGATATCATCGAACTGGCAGAGCGCTACGCCGGAGCCTCTCCGGCCGTCGTGCGCTGCGGTTGGGGCGTCGAGCGCAACCGCAACGGCGGCAACGCCGTGCGCGCCATCCTGGCCCTTGCCGCTGTGGCCGGCAAGCTCGGCGTACGTGCCGGCGGCGTGACCATGAGCCTCGGCCGTTCGTTTCCGATCAACAACCAGGCTTTGAGCCGCCCCGACCTGCGCCGCAAGCCGGTGCGCCAGCTCAACATGACGCAACTCGGCCGTATCCTCACCGAACCGCAGACACCGCCGGTGCGGGGTCTTTTTGTCTACAACGCCAACCCTGTCGCGGTCACACCAAACCAGAACCTCATCATTCGCGGATTGCAGCGTGACGACTTGTTCACCGTGGTGCACGAGCAAGTGATGACCGACACAGCATTGTTTGCCGACATCCTCCTTCCGGCGACGACGATGTTCGAGCAGCGCAATCTGCTCAAGTCGTATGGCAACTTCCGCCTGCAGACGTCGGAGCCGGTGATCGCACCGGTCGGCGAGTCGAAGAGCAACGTCGAGCTGTTCCAGCTTCTGTCGCGAGTCATGGGCTTCGACGAAGCGGAGCTCTACGCCGACGAGGGGAAGTTGATTGACGACGCGTTGCTCGGTGCCGACGATCGTATCGTCGGCGGCAGGGCGGCGTTGCATCGTGATGGTTGCGCCGCGATCAAATTCAACGGTGGCAGCGAGGTCGTGCAGTTCGTAACGACCTTCCCGACGACCGCAAGCGCTAAGATCGAGCTTTGTCCGCCCGAGCTCGGCGTGCCGCGCTTCGAAGAGGTTCCGGCTTCGAAGTATCCACTCAGCCTGCTCAGCCCGGCGACGAGCAAGACGATCAATTCCATCTTCGGCGAGTTCAACCTGCCCAATCCGCGGCTCGATATGAACACT
>JACQEN010000320.1 GCA_016200585.1 Deltaproteobacteria bacterium | reverse complement strand
GTCGCGCTCGGCATTGGTTCGCGAAGTCGTTCGAGACTTCCAATGGGCTCGAGGGTCGAGAAATGTTGCATGCTGAAATTCGGTGGGCGCAATCGGCGCTGCACCTGCTCGGTGAAGTAGACGGGTACAATCTGCGGACGCTGCGCCAGCACCTCGGGCAGGCTCTCCGCGAGACCGGCACGGTGCGCGTGAGCATCGATCTGTCGCCGCAGGACCTGCCGCGATTCGTGCGGCAGACCGGGTATTGGCTGCCGCAGCTCGAGCAACATGGCGCCGTCGTTGCCCTCAACGTTCACGCTGCCGGGCCAGAACCCGCTGTTCACTGATCCGGAGGCAGGCGTCCGCGGCTGCCACAGCCGCGTTCGCGCCGATCGGCCAAGGGCACAATGAATCATCGAGGGCATCGAGGGGCACAGGGGCAGGCGACGTTTCTGAGGATCACCGCGGTTCGACGTCAGCGCGGGAGGGGGGGCGTCCGTGGACACGCCGCTTGAGGGCGAGAATTCGAACCGGGTACTGGCGATGGTGCTGTTCGGGGCCAGCATCTGCGTCGGTGTTGCGGTTGCGGCGTACGGTGCGTTCGCATGGCTGCCGATCTTCGGCCTGATGTTCGTCGTTCTGGTGGTGACGCACCCGGAGTATGGAATTGCGCTGTTTCTGTCGACCTTCTTGATGACCTACCCCGAGTCGCTGCAGGGATCGGGGCTGCTGACGATCAACAATCTGTTGGGCTCGATCTTCCTCCTGCTGTTGACGGTCAAGGTGTACCAAGAAAACGACTTCTGGTTCTTGCGCATCGGCGACATGCAACTGCTGTTCTTCATTCTGATCATCTTCTACCTGTCCGATCGCTTGAACGGACCGGATCCGCGACTACGGGCCTTGCTCGGTGTTGTTGAGCACGGCTCGGAGAACATGCGGACGATCCTTACCCGCACCGCGTTCATTCTCTTTTTCATCAATTTCATTCGCTCACCGCGCCACGTCACGATGATTTACGTAGTCGCCGTGGCGTTCATGGTAACCAGCTCGATCTCGGGCGTGTACGGTGTCTTTCATGGCGGAGGATTCGCCGGCTACCGTGCGCAGGCGACGACGGTGATCGCGGCTGCGTGGAATCCGAACCGCGAGGCAATGTTCTCGATCTTGGCGATTGCCGAGCTCTACTACATCACCACCTGGATCCGGGTTCCCGGGATCAAGCTCATCGTGGCTCCGCTCATCGGGATCATGTGTCTGTGCGTGTTTCTGACGGCGTCGCGCAGTGGACTGCTCGGCCTCTTCGTCTGCGGCCTGACGATCATCATCGACGAGGGATTCAGTTTGAAGACGATTTTCGGGTTTGCCATCGGCGGCGCCTTGGTCGGTGTCCTTGTGCTCCAGATGACACCGGAAAAGACTATGGAGCGTCTCACCAACCTGCCCTTTACGCAGGGCGGTGAAGAGGGAGTGGGAGCCGGGTCGTTGGAGCGCCGCGCCTACACCTGGGAAGTCGCGGCCGAGCTGTTTCGCGAGAATCCGATCCTCGGAGTCGGCGTCGGCAACTGGGATCTGGCGCGCTTCCTCAAGGATCCGACGCACTCCATCGGTGCGCCCCACAGTTCGTACTTCCTGGCGCTTTGCGAAGGCGGCGTCTTTTGTTTGTCCGCGTATTTGATTCTTCTGTGGCGTTGCTGGCGCAATATCCGCTACGCCGAGCGTTCCGTCGACGACCCGGAGACGGTATTCCCGGAGCTACGATGGATTGTGAAGAGTACGAAGACCGATTTTGTCGTCCTAGTCTTCTTCTCCGCCTTTGCGGACCTGTGGCAACTGGTGATCCTCTATTGGCTGGTTGGCATCGGCATCGTCCTGCGCCGAATGTTCGCTCGGGCCGACCCCTACGCGGTTCTCGAATAGCGCGTTGGTGGCTATCGTGGCTGCCGATGCGTCGATCGTCGGAGATGAGAGGTTCCAGTGCAGCGCAAGTCGTCGGCTAAGGATCGCGCCGCTCCCGACGCCGTAGCCGGGCTGCAACGGCTGCAATCGCTCGATGTCCTGCGCGGCTTGACCATCGCGGCGATGATTCTGGTGAACAATCCAGGCAGCCATGTTGCGGTTCTTCGCCTGTTTCGTCATGCGAACTGGAACGGCTGTCACCCTGCCGATTTGATTTTTCCTTTCTTCTTGTTCGTCGTCGGGGCGGCGATTCAGTTGGCCTTGGGGGGGCGGCTTCGGGGCAAAGCTCCGCTGCCCGGTCTCCTCTGGCGGGTATTGCGCCGCACAACGTTGTTATTCGCGCTTGGCCTGATGCTCAACGGCTTCCCATCCTACGATTGGTCCCAAATCCGTGTTCCCGGCGTGCTGCAGAGAATTGCGCTTTGCTACGCTGCGGTCGCCTTCCTGGTGGTTCTGTTGACGCCGCGCCAACAGATCCTTGCCGCAATCCTCATCTTGACGGTCTACGCAATCCTGATGCTTAGCGTGCCGGTGCCGGGCTTCGGACCGGGGGTTCTGCGACCGGGCAAGGATCTCGCGTCGTTCGTCGACCGGATCCTGTTGCGCGGAAGTGATCATCTATTGTTTCCGCATTGGGATCCGGAAGGCCCGTTCAGTACCCTGCCGGCGATTGCAACGACTCTTTCGGGATCGCTGGCAACCGCATGGCTGCGCGCCGGCGGCCGTCGCTTTTGGGAATTCCTGGCGACAGGCTCGGCGCTGATTCTTGTGGCTCTAGTGCTGAGCCCGTGGTTGCCGATCAACAAGAGTTTGTGGAGCTCGTCCTATGTCTTCCTGACCAGCGGCGCGGCGGTGATTGGTTTGGGCGTCTGTCACGCTCTGGTCGACGGCCACGGGGTCCGGCGCTGGAGCCGGCCGTGGGCGGCGCTCGGTGCAAACCCCATCGCCATCTATATGCTCTCGACCTTGTGCGACAAGCTGTTGCTGCTGTGGTCGATTCGGCTTGCCGACGGTTCGGTGGCTTCGGCGAAGCGGGTCGCTTTCGAGGCTTTGCTGCCGTACGTCAGCTCGCCGCCGATGGCTTCGTTCGCGTATGCCGCGGGCTATCTGCTCCTCTGGCTCGGCTTTGCCGAATGGCTCTATCGGCGCGGCGTGTTCCTTCGCCTTTGAGGTAGTCGCGTCGCCTCGATGCGAAGATAACGAATTCGTCGGCTGGCCGAATCGACGCTTGTGGTGCGGGCGTTGAGTCCGCTTGCCGGAAGCAAGTAGGGTAGGCGGGCGATGACGCGTGCCGAACGAACCTACTACGTCGTCTACGGGCTTTACTGCGCGTCGTGGTCGACGCTGACGCCGGTCTACCCTTTGTTCCTTCTGGGTCGCGGACTCGACCTCTTCCAGATCAATCTGGTCTTTGCCGTCTACTTGATCGTTGCGTTTCTGTTCGAAGTGCCAACCGGTGCCATTGCCGACGTGGTCGGCCGCAAGACGTCGTTCGTGCTGAGCTGTGCGGTGCGGGCGTCGGCGTTTGGCTTGTACTGGTATGCCCAGGGCTTCCTCGACTGCTTGCTGGCTGAGGTCGTCGACGGAGTCGGCACGACCTTGGCCTCGGGAGCGTTGGATGCCTGGGTGGTCGATAGCGTGCGCGACGACGGCGATGCCGGACAAGTAGGGAAGATCTTCGCGCGTGCCGGATTCTGGGCCTGTCCGATGATGATCGCTGGCGGGCTGTTGGGTAGCTATCTCGCCAACGTCGATCTCGGCCTCGCGTGGCCGTGCGGGGCGTTGTTGTTCGCGATCACCGGCGTGGTTGGCGGCTTGGCGATGAACGAGAGCCGTCCGGTTGCGTCGCGCTCGGCCAGCGTGTGGCGTTCCTGGTTGAACGCCTCGAGCGGCGGCTTGAGGATCGTCGGGCGCTCGCCGGTGCTGCGCACCCTCTGCCTACTGACCGCGGCGACCTCGTTCGCCGTCATGCCCGCCTGGCACTATTGGCCGGCGCGTTTGCAGCAACTGTCCGGCGAAGGGATCTGGCTGCTCGGTTGGGTCTGGGCGTTGATCACCCTCGCGGCCATGGCTGGGAATGCCTTGATGCCTCGTTTGGTGCCGCGCTTCCAACGACGACACGTCTTGAGCGTCGCATGGATGTGGCGCGCCTCGATGCTCGGCGTCGGTGCTCTCTCGAGCAACCTGCCGCTGGCCGTCGTTGCCGTGCTTGCCATGCAGGCGGTGTACGGGCTGAGCGAGCCGACGCTCCAGAGCTGGATGAACGAGCATGCAGACTCGGAGCTGCGCGCCACGGTGTTGTCGGCGCGCTCGATGGCCTTCACCTTCGGTGGCGGCGCCGGTCTCGTATGCTTGGGCTTGCTCGGCCGTGGCTACGGGATCACCAGCGTGTGGGCAGCGTCGGCGATTTTGGTTGCCCTGATCGCTCCCGGCTTTCTCTGGCTTGGTGGCGATGGGGTGGTTGCTGCCGCGCCGCCGGAAAGCGAAGTCGTGATCCCGTTGATCCGCTGATTCCGGGATGCAGGCTCGATGGGATCTGCGGCACAAAGATGTTATGAGGACCGAAAAGCGATTCAACCTCGGAAGGGAACTACCGTGATTTTCGACGACAACTCACTCAGTATCGGCCGTACCCCGTTGGTGAAGCTCAATCGTATCACAGCTGGCTGTCGTGCCACTGTGGTTGCGAAGATCGAAGGCCGCAACCCGGCGTACTCGGTAAAATGTCGCATCGGTGCCGCGATGGTTTGGGACGCCGAGAAGCGCGGCATTCTGAAGCCCGGCAAGGAGCTCATCGAACCGACCAGCGGCAACACCGGTATCGCTCTCGCCTTCGTTGCCGCGGCGCGCGGCTATCCGATCACTCTGACGATGCCGGAGAGCATGTCGTTCGAGAGGCGCAGGGTTCTCAAGGCGTTGGGCGCGCGCTTGGAGCTGACCGAGGCGGCCGGTGGAATGCGCGCTTCGATCGCGCGCGCCGAGGAAATGGTCGCCTCGGATCCCGACCGTTACGTTCTCTTGCAACAGTTCAAGAATCCCGCAAATCCGGAGATTCACTTCCGCACCACGGGGCCGGAAATCTGGCAAGACACGGAAGGCAAGGTCGACGTTCTGGTTTCCGGAATCGGTACCGGCGGTACGATCACCGGGGTTTCGCGCTACATCAAACAAGCCAAGAACAAGAAGATTCTGTCGGTCGGTGTCGAGCCGCTCAATAGTCCGGTGATCACGCAAACCCTGCGATCGGAATCGCCCCGCCCGGGGCCGCACAAGATCCAAGGAATCGGCGCGGGCTTCGTTCCTGACACCCTCGATCTCAGTATGGTGGACCGCGTCGAGCAGGTCAGCGACGATGAGTCGATCGAAATGGCACGCCGCCTGGCGCGTGAGGAAGGCATCCTCAGCGGAATTTCATGTGGGGCGGCGACGGTTGCAGCGTTGCGTATGGCTCGCGACCCGGCTTTTGCCGACCAGCTGATCGTCGTCGTGCTGCCGGATTCCGGAGAACGCTACCTCAGTACCGTCCTCTACGAAGGTCTCGTGTAACCGGCGAACGCGCTGCAGCGTTCTGCGCCGAAACAAGCGGCCGCCGCGCTGTACTTTGGCGCCGCGGCCTTTGGGAGCTGGAGGAAGCACTTCGCTGCTGCTAGCCTTCCGCGACTAACCCCCCAAGGAGGACGACGCCGGAGGTCGCACGACTGTCCGGCTTTTTTTGCAATGACGACTCTCTCAACCAACCGACGCGACGATATCCGCAACATTGCGATCATCGCCCATGTCGACCACGGCAAAACCACGTTGGTCGACGCCATGCTTCATCAGAGCGGGATTTTTCGCGCCAACGAGCACTTCGCTGAGCGAGTCATGGACTCGAACGATCTCGAGCGCGAGCGTGGCATCACCATTCTCGCCAAGAACACGGCTATCGAGTACGAGCGGGTGAAGATCAATATCGTCGACACGCCCGGACACGCCGACTTCGGCGGCGAGGTCGAGCGCACGCTGGCCATGGTCGACGGTGTCATGTTGCTCGTCGACGCCTCGGAAGGGCCGCTGCCGCAGACGCGCTTTGTATTGAAGAAGGCGCTCGAAGCCGGGCTGCCGCCGATTGTGTGCGTCAACAAGATCGACCGCCCCGACGCGCGCGTTGCCGAAGTTCTCAACGAGATCTACGATCTCTTCATCGACCTCGACGCTACCGAAGAGCAGCTCGACTTTCCCGTGGTCTACACCAACGCGCGCGCCGGCACCGCAACTCTGGATCTGGCCGTCCCGGGCCAGGATGTGCGGCCGTTGTTCAATCTCATTGTAAAGCGCCTACCGGGACCTCTCGGGGATGCCGATGCAACCACCCAGTTCCAAGCCAACAATCTCGACTACAACGACTACGTCGGCCGCTTGGCAATCGGCAGGCTGAAGAACGGCCGTTTGAACAGCGGCAGCCTGTACACGCTGTGCCGAGCCGATGGAACGCAGGCGCCAGTGAAGATTACCCAGATCTACAGCTGGCAGGGGCTCAAGCGAGCTCCCGTGGAGGTCGTGGAAGCCGGCGATGTCGTAGCGATTGCCGGGATCGAAGACATTCATATCGGCGATACGATCTCGGATCGCGAAAATCCCAAGCCGCTCCCCGGAATCCGCGTCGACGAGCCGACCATCGCGATGATCTTCAGTGTCAACAACTCGCCATGGGCCGGGCGAGAGGGCGATCACGTTACCTCACGCAAACTGCGCGAGAGGCTGTTCCAGGAACAGCGCCGTAACGTCAGCCTGCGCATCGAAGACACCGATTCACCGGAGTCGTTTCGCGTGACCGGCCGTGGCGAGCTGCAGCTTGCCATTCTCATCGAGACGATGCG
The DNA here is from genome assembly GCA_016200585.1 of Deltaproteobacteria bacterium. Lineage (GTDB taxonomy): Bacteria > Desulfobacterota > Binatia > HRBIN30 > HRBIN30 > JACQEN01. The sequence continues at coordinate 5,838 of JACQEN010000320.1, read as the reverse complement.
ACGTGAAGGCTACGAAGTGATGGTCTCGAAGCCGACCGTGGTCATTCGCGAAGTCGACGGCGTGACTCATGAGCCGCTGGAGCTACTGGTGATCGATACGCCGGACGACTACATCGGAGTCATTTCGCAGCTGCTCGCCGTGCGCCGCGGCAAGATGACCAAGATGACGCAGGCCGGAAGTGGTCGTGTACGTCTCGAGTTCAGTGTTCCGTCGCGCGGCTTGATCGGCTTCCGTTCGCGCTTCCTCACCGACACGCGCGGCACCGGCATCATGAACGCCTTGTTCAACGGCTGGGCGCCCTGGCACGGGGCGATCCAGTCGCGTGTCAACGGCGCGATGGTTGCCGATCGTGAAGGAGCCGCGCCGCCCTACGCCATCTTTCACTTACAGGAACGGGGCACGATGTTCATCGCCCCTGGAACCCGGGTGTACGAAGGGATGGTGGTCGGCGAGTACTCGCGTGAGAACGATCTCAACGTCAACGTCTGCCGCGAGAAGAAGCTGACCAACATTCGCGCCTCCGGCCGTGACGAGAACGTGATCATCACGCCGCACCGCGAGATGGGCCTGGAAAACGGTATCGAATGGATCGGTGACGATGAGCTCGTTGAAGTCACCCCGCAGTCGGTCCGCTTGCGCAAGCGAGTGCTGAGCAAGACCCTGCGGCCGGTGAAGCGGCAGGAACCAGACGATTGAGGTTGCCGGCAGTCCGTCGCGCCTCTGTGTGACGGCCGAGCGCTTGCCATACGGTAGAAAAAAAGGGGACACGGTTTTCCGTGTCCCCTTTTTTCAGCCGCTTCGCCGCCTCGGCGTCTACTTGCAGGTCAATGCGTCTTCCGACTTCGACAGCTTACAACGCGGCTTGAGGCCGGTCGATGTGTTGAAGGAAATCTTGGCACATTGACCGATCAGTGCTTCGTTCTGTCCGCCGAGGACCACCGTGACGCGAACCGTGGTTTGGGTCGGATCCGCTGCCGGCGGAACTTGGAAGGTTGCATTCTTTCCTGTCACGCTGAACTTGAAGAGTCCGGGCGTTTTGCTGGAGCTGGTGATCGAAACACGCGTGATACCGTTGATCGTCCCGGCATCGTCGGCGTAGCGAGCCGTACGTCCCTTGGCGGTCAGGAACCACGTTGGACCGCCCGGAATGACCTTCTCGTAGAGCTCAACCCCGTTTCCATCGTAGACGGCGAAACGGAAGCCGTTGCCGATCGGGTTGATCTGCGGGCTTTGTGGCGAAACGACCCACTTGCCGGTCATCGTGAAGTTTTCGTCGCCTTGTGGGAACAGATTGTGGGTTACGTGCACATGCGGCACCTGGATGATGCTGGCGCCACTGCAGAAGACGTTGGGTAGTGGCGTCGGCGTGTCCGTCGGTGTTTCCGTCGGCGTCATCGTCGGCGTGTCGGTCGACGTGGGAGTTTCGGTCGGCGTATCGGTTGGCGTGTTCGTGGGCATTGGGGTGAACGTCAACGTCCGCGTCGGGGTGTTGCTCGGCGTATTGGTCGGTGGCGGCGGCACGGTGTTCGTCGGCGACATGGTGATCGTCGGCGAGTTCGTCGGTGTCAGTGTCGGGCCTCCCGGGGTGATGCTTGGCGTCGGGGTTTCCGTATTCGTCGGGGTATCGCTTGGCAAAGGCGTGTTTGTTGGGAGCGGTGTATAGGACGGGGTGTCAGTGGGGCTGTTCGTCGGCGTGTTGGTCTGAGTCGGTATGGGCGTATTCGTCGGCGTGTTCGTCGGCGTCCGTGTCAGGGTGACGGTGGGGGTTACGGTCGCGCCGATGATCGGCGTGCTGGCAGGATTGGCCGGATCCGATCCGTAGTCGATTTCGGTCTGGTCGTAGTAGCCGTCTTCGTCGCGATCGACGCCGATGCGCGGGCCGTTCCCTGGCGGCACCGCGGTGTAGGTCAACTCTTGTCCGGCCGTGTTGGCAAGGGCGCGAAGCGCGCTGTCGGTGAGCGCCGACTCGGCATTTCGGTCGGGCTGGAAAGAGCCCGCGCCTGTCCGGTAGTAACCGCGCTGAATGCCGCTGGCCTTGCCTTTGACCGTGAGGTCACAGCGCCCGAGAGCGGCTTGTTGAATCAATAGATCGATACGCGGTCCGGCTACGCCGGAGTTGGTGCTTGTGAGAGTAATCTGTTGGCCAACGACCGGGTAGACGTTGCTGTCGAAGGCGAGCAGCATGGATTCGAGCTCGCGACGGTGCGTATCGCCGGTCTGACCATCGTCATTCGGGATACCGACGCCCGCCTGGTTCTCGCCGTCGCGGAAAACGGTGGCGTGCAGGAACTGGTAGACCGTCGGTACGCTGCCATCATGCAGGAATCCGAAGCCGCGGATCTGGTCACCCATACTCACGTTCTCACCGCAGACGCCACCGCCGGGACAGTTGCTGTTGTTGACGCAGGCGAGACCGTTGTTCGTGCCACCCAGACAAACGCTACCGTGGTTGCCGAAGAAGCCGACCGACGGCATGCCGAACATGCCGACCTTTTGGTACAGATTACGCAAGTGGGCGACCTTCATGAGCTGCGGCTCATTCTCGAAGCTCGCTTTACCATCGGCACCGAAGGCGCCGATCGAACGATTGAGGACGTGACAGCCGTTGCAGCTGAAGCCGAACGCACCGTCGGTGCCGTCGGTGCCCAAAATGACGCCATCGGCTCGTCTCGTTCCGCCGCTGGGAACGCCGCTCAAACAATTGCTGTCGCCAGCACAATAGAATTTCAAACCGTTCGTTTGCTGGGTAGTCAGTGAGTTGTCGAGGGCGCGGTTCGGGTTCGGTGGCAGTGTGACTTGCAGAATGAAGTCGGTGTACGCCTGCATTTCGGAAGTGGTGAGCTGGGCCGTTCGTCCAACAAGACCCGGGAACGCGACGTTGAACGCTTTGAACGCCAGATCTTCGCTGAACTTGTTGGAGGCTCCACCGTTGCGGTCACCGCGCCAGTGCATGGCGCCGTGAGTGTTCATGCCGCGCAGAGTCTGCGTGGTCATGGGGCCCTTCATCGGGTGAAAGCATTTGCCGCCGCCGGATGAGCAGTTGTCGGTGCTCCCGGAGCCCAACGACAGCTTGATGGTCAGCGGGTTGGTCGATTCGTTGTCGTCCGGATTGCCCAGGTCCCACGCCAGATCGTCCATGTCACTAAAGATGTGACAGCTCGAACACGAGGCCTCACCGTTGCTAGACGTGTTGTAGGCGTCGTAGAGGAACTGCCTGCCATTGACGACACTGGCCGGCTCGGGATTGTACAGTGGTAGGTGATCGATTTCCGTTTTGGAGCTTGTGTTGACTACGGCAATTCCATTGTCGAAGCGGGTCAGCACATACAAGCGATTCTTGGCTTCGTTGAGCACCAAGCCACCCGGGCCGCCGCCGCTGACGGCGATATTGTTCGCACCGCTCGGCGTGAACGTGTCGTTTTCGAGCTGGGTCGTATCGAAGACGCCGACTTTGCTGGAACCCCAGGCGGCGACGTAGAGCGTTTGGCCGTTGCTGGTAACCGCCATGCCGTTCGGCGTGGCCAAGCTGTTGTCCTTCACGCCGGCCGGCGCCGGACGTACGCTGTAGTCGATGTGTTTATTCAGGCGCCGCGCGTTGACGTTGGCACCGTCGATGACGGAGATGCGCATTTCCAGCAGATGGCCTTGCACGGTGCTGCCGCCGAACGTGCCCGGACCTTCGAAGCGTGTGGCGTTGTTGGCATCGCCGTTGCTGACGTAGATCTTGCCGCTGATCGGGTTGGTCACCATGTTGAACAGGATCGTTCCGACGCCGCTCCACGATCCGGTTTCCGCCGGCGGACTTCCGGCTGCGTTGATGGCAAACACGTCTTTGTCCGGCAGCGTGAACTTCACCACCGTGTCCCAGTTACGAATCGTGCACGAGCTCGAAGGGCAGTCGGCATTGGTGACGCACTCCATGCCGGAGCGGCTGCCGCCGGCGCAGATGCCGTCGATCCAGTGGGCGTTGGCGGCATCGCGGCGAACGACCAAACCGGTCTCGCGACGATTCACACCGGCCGCGTTGTTTTCCGGATTGGGCAGGCCGCCTGGAGATCCGCCGCCGTCGCCGCAAGAGCCGGCGACGCTGTTGTTATCCAGATTACCGTCGTTGCACACCGCTCCTTCGGAAACGGTGGCCGTCTTGTTACCCGAGTGGAACGCCGCGGCGTAAACCGTGTTGCCGTCGGGGCTGACTGCAAGAGCTCGTGGCGTGTCGGCGAAGTGCGTGATGATCGTCAGAGGGGTGCCACCGAGCGACGATCCGAGATTGGTGGCGTCGAACACCCACACGTCCATGCGGCCCACGCTGGAGGTCGTAAGCTGCGGATCGAAGCCGGTGTTTTGACCGCGATGGGCGCAAGTGATGAAGGCGCGGTTGGCGCTCGGCCCGGCAAAGACGATGTCGCGCGGTTCGTCGCCCACCAACAGTGTGCGAATGACCCGTGCCGGCGTCGTCGAGACGTCGACGATGCTGATGCTGTCGGAGAGGTGGTTGACGACCCAAACTTCGCCGCTGTTGCGAATTGCGACCGCGACCGGTTCGAGACCTACGGCTAGCGATTCGCTGTGCGTCAAACCGCCACTGCCGTCGATGGTGAAGATTTCCAGGCGATTGTCAGGAATATTTGTGGCGAAGAGTCGGCTGCCGTCGGAGGCCAGGGGACGAACCGGTCCGCTCTCGAACAAGGTGTAGGTTGCCATGGCGCGCGACGAAGTGAACGCCAGCAGCGCTAAACCCAGAGCTGCGAACCTTTGGATACGCATCGACATCCCAGCATTTCCAGCCATTGATGAAGCCCCCTCCGAATTTGGGTTAATGCGTGTGTGTACTACAGGAATCCAACCTATGACAATGAAAATCTGTACCTTTGACAGGTTATTTGATGCCAATTGCCTTGTTCCTGCCGCTCCTTTCGGGCAGTAGAAGCGCGATCAATTTTGCCGGAAGGATTCAAGCATGGCTAAACCAAAGCGTCCGCAGCACGCCCAGACAGCGTCGATCACCCGCCGTCAGGCACTGCGCCAGCTCGGCGCCGTTGCTGGGGTCGCCGCCCTCGGCCCGATGGTGGCTGGCTGCGGCAACGATGGCGAGCCGGCCAAAGAAGGCACGACGAGCGACCTCAAACCGGCCGATCTGCGGGTCGATACTCTGATCATCGTGATGATGGAGAATCGCTCCTTCGATCATTACTTCGGCACGCGTTCGTTGCTCGAAGGACTGCCCGTCGACGGTCTGCAGGCGAGCTTCAGCAACCCCCGGCCCGATGGCAGCCTGGTGCCGGTGTATCCTTTGAGCGATCGCTGCGTTGAGGATCCACCGCATGGCTGGGACGCCAGCCACCGGCAGGTCGACGACGGCCGCATGGACGGCTTTGTCCGCGAACACTGGGCCAATGTCGGCTCGGCGCACGGCGACCAGGTCATGGGTTACCTGCAACGCAGCCAATTGCCCGTCAGTTATGCCCTGGCCGACGAGTTCAGTCTCTGCCAGCGTTGGTTCTGCTCGGTGCGCGGGCCCACCTGGCCGAACCGCTTCTATTTGCATTGCGCCCAGTCGAACGGTCGCAAGAACAACGACTTCCCTTTGGGTTCGGGCTTTAAATTCAAGACGATTTACGATGTCCTTGAAGCCGCCGGCATCGCCTGGAAGTACTATTACACCGATCTGCCGTTTCTGGCCTTGTTTTCGACCCTGCACGCCAACACCGCGCGCTTCGCCGCAATCCAACAATTCTTTGATGATGCGCGTAGCGGTGTCTTGCCGCCGGTCTGCGTTGTCGAGCCCGGCTTCGGATCGAATGACGACCATCCGCCCCACGACATCCAGAAGGGGC
>JACQEN010000031.1 GCA_016200585.1 Deltaproteobacteria bacterium | reverse complement strand
GACCGAGCTCGAGCCGTTTCTGCGCGAGGCCTTGGCCCTGATCGTCGAAATGACGGGTGCACGCCAGGGATATCTTGAAGTCTACGATGAAGATGATCCCGACTCCCACCGTTGGTCGATTGCCTCAGGGCTGCCGGAAGACGAGGTCCAAGGCGTTCTGGCGGCGATCTCTCGCGGTATCATTGCCGAAGCCCTGGCGACCGGGAAAACGATCGTTACACCCTCGGTGCTGCTCGATGAGCGCTTCCGGGAGCGCGCAAGCGTCATTACCGGGCCGAACCAGGCCGTTCTCTGCACACCACTGGGCGATGACGGTACGCGCGGTGTCCTCTACCTGCAGGGAAGAGCCAGTGCCGGTTTGTTTCCCGAACCGGACCGTCGCAACGCCGAAATCTTTGCTCGCCATGTCGGTGCCCTGGCGACGCGTCTGTTGAAGGAGCATCGGCGCTTGACGGCGGAGGACCCGACGCGTTCCTTGCGTGAGTCACTCCGCTTGCAGGGCGTCATCGGCCGCAGCAAGGCACTTGCTACGGCGCTCAGTCAGGTGGCGTTGGTTGCTCCCTTGGACGTCACCGTTCTGCTCACCGGCGACGCGGGAACGGGGAAGAGTCTTCTGGCACGAGTCATCCACGACAACGGACCGCGCAAAGGGCAGCCGTTCGTCGAGGTGAGTTGTGGCACGTTGCCCGACAACCTGGTGCAAAGCGAGCTCTTCGGACACAAGCGCGGAGCCTTCACCGATGCCCATAGCGACAAGCTCGGGCGGGTGGCGGTGGCGGAGGGTGGCACCCTGTTCTTGGATGAGATCGGAGTGTTGTCGCAGAGTGCCCAGACGGCGCTGCTGCAGCTCTTGCAGTCGAAGCAGTATTCTCCCCTCGGGGATGAAAGTGCCCGGCCGTTGCAAGCAAACGTCCGTGTCATCGCCGCGACCAACATCGATCTCAAGCGCGCGGTCGCCGAACGTCAGTTTCGCGAGGATCTGTATTACCGGCTCCAGGTTCTTCCGATTCGCGTACCGTCATTGGCCGAACGTCGCGAGGACATTCCTGAGCTGGCGGCCTTCTTGTGCGACGAAGCATGCCGCCGCGACGGCCTGCCGGTTCTGAGCCTGTCACGCAACGCCGTACGAGCGATCACCGCAGCGTCATGGCCCGGGAACGTTCGGGAATTGGCGCACAGCGTTGAAGCTGCCGCGATCCGTGCCGCGGCCGAGGGCGCGGCCCAAATCGAATGCCGCCACGTTTTCCCGGACATCATCGCGACAGACGAAAATGAAGCATCGCTGACCTTTCAGGAAGCAACGCGTCGCTTCCAGCGCGACCTGCTCATGGGGGTCCTGGACGATACACGCTGGAACATCGTCGATACCGCGCGTCGCCTCGATCTGACGCGTTCGCACATTTACAACTTGATCCGCGCTTTCGGTTTCCACCGGCACGACTAGGCTTCTTGAAGGGCAGAACATGTTGCGAATGAGTCAAGTTTGCGAAGGCAGCCCGGAGCGAGCCGAAGGCGAGCGCCCGTCGCACTTACGGTCCGAGGCCCTGCCTCGCTAGTTTCTTGGGAGGTTCGGCTCATGTCCGGTCACTCGAAGTGGCATTCCATCAAGCACAAGAAAGCCGCCATCGACGCCAAGCGCGGCAAGCTGTTCAGCAAGCTGATCAAGGAGATCACGGTTGCGGCACGCATCGGTGGCGGCGACCTCAACGGCAACCCGCGACTGCGTACTGCCGTGCAAACCGCGCGCAGCAATAGCCTCCCACTCGACAACATCGAGCGCGCCATCAAGAAAGGAACCGGTGAGCTCGAGGGCCTCGCCTACGAAGAAGTGGTGTACGAGGGGTACGGTCCGGGCGGTGTGGCCATCATGCTGAACGCCCTCACCGACAACCGCAATCGCACCGTTTCAGAGATCCGGCGCATCTTCGACAAGCACGGCGGCAATTTCGGCTCGACCGGATGCGTGGCGTGGATGTTCAAGAAACGTGGCGTCATTGCCGTCGACAAGAGTGCAGTTGAGGAAGAAAAGTTGCTCGATCTGTCGCTCGAAGCGGGCGCCGACGACGTCAGCGAAGCCGGCGACAGCTTCGAAGTCGTGACCACACCGGAAAATTTCGAAGCGGTCAAAACGGCCCTGGAGGCTGCGGGGATTAAAGCAACGCACGCCGATGTGATGATGGTGCCGGAGAACACCGTTCGTGTGACCGGCAAGGACGCCGAGCATACCGTCAGGCTTCTCGAAGAGCTCGACGACCACGACGACGCGCAGAGCGTTGCGTCGAACGCCGATTTTGTTCCTGAAGAGTTGGAGAGGTTGAGCGCGTAGAGCAGTCCCTGGTGCGTCGTCTCTGGTTTCTCGTTGAGGTTCTCAGTGCAACGAGTCTCGAGAACCAGAAACGAGAAACTGGAAACCGTTGAGGTGCGGCGGATGCGGGTGCTGGGAATCGATCCGGGAACGGTGAACACCGGCTGGGGTGTGGTGGACGGCGACGGCTCGCACCTCGTCCACAAATCCAGCGGTGTCATACTCTGCCGTGGCCCGCTATCACAGCGTTTGCTGCGCATCTTCGAAGAGCTCAAGCACATCTTTGACGACCATGCGCCGCAGTGCATTAGCCTCGAAAAGACATTTGTCGGCGACAACGTGCAAAGCGCTTTCCGCCTGGGCGAAGCGCGCGGCGCGATCTTGGTCGCCGCAGCACAGGCGGGTGTTACGGTTTGCGAATACGCTCCGGCGGAGATCAAAGTAGCCGTGGCGGGCAGCGGTCGCGCCGCAAAAGAACAGATGCAGATCATGGTGGCGCGTTTGCTCGGTATCCCCGACACTCTGGCTCCCGACCAAGCCGACGCCCTGGGCGCCGCCATCTGTCATTTGCATACGTCGCGGTTCGCGGCCCGCGTCGGTGATGCGGTGGCGTTGGAGGCGCTGTCGCGCCGCCGGCGCCGTTCGCTGCGGCGGTGAAGCGCAATCTTTGATTGGCACACGACGCCCAACGCAAAACGCCCGTTGTTCCCTCGTAGTCTACGCCGACCCTCGACTGTTGCTCTCTTTTCTTCCAAAGTAGCATCCCATGATTGCTCAGCTCTCCGGCGTGCTTGCCTATAAATCGCCCGAGCAGCTCATCGTCGATGTTCACGGCGTCGGCTATCAGGTCCTCGTGTCGCTGAATTCCTTCTACCGTCTACCCGAGCAGGGACAGCCGGTGCAGGTTCAGATCCACACGCACGTCCGCGAAGATAGCTTGCAGCTCTTCGGCTTCCTCGAGCGCGCCGAGAAGGAATTGTTTCTACTCCTCTTGTCGGTATCGGGTATCGGGCCGCGTCTGGGGTTGAACATTCTTTCCGGCATGCCGGCCGATGAGCTGCTCACAGCCATCGAAGCCAGCGACCTGGTGCGGCTGGTGGCGATTCCTGGGGTCGGCAAGAAGACTGCCGAGCGTCTGGTTCTCGAGCTGCGCGACAAGGTGAAGCTGGTGAAAGCGACGCGCAGTACGACGGAGCCTCAGCCGGTGCCCGGATTGGAGAGCGAAGCGGTGTCGGCTCTAGTCAATCTCGGTTACCGCCAGGCCGAGGCCGAACGCGCCGTAAAGGCGGCGCGCGCCGCCGGCGCGGCTGACATCGCCGCGGTGATTCGCGACGCGCTGAAACGGGTGGCTGGATGAGCTTGCAGGACGATCGTTTGACGGCGCGCGGTGCGGGCGACGACGACATTACGCTCGACACAACGCTACGACCGCCGACCCTCGAAGAGTACATCGGACAGGAATCGATCAAAGCCAACTTGCAGGTTGCCATCGACGCTGCCAAGCATCGCGCCGAGAGCCTCGACCACTTGCTGCTCTACGGTCCGCCGGGCTTGGGTAAAACGTCGCTGGCGCACATCATCGCTCGCGAGATGGGGGTGAGCATTCGTACGACGTCGGGACCGGTGATCGAGCGCCCCGGCGACCTTGCCGCGATTCTCACCAACCTCGAAGCCGGCGACGTGCTGTTCATCGACGAGATCCATCGGCTCAGCCGGATCGTCGAGGAGATTCTCTACCCGGCGATGGAGGACTATCAGATCGACGTGCTCATCGGCCAAGGGCCGGCGGCGCGATCGATCAAGCTCGATCTCAAACGTTTCACGCTGATCGGTGCAACGACGCGCGCCGGACTGCTGACCTCGCCGCTGCGCGATCGCTTCGGCGTCAGCTTTCGTCTCGATTTTTACAAGCCCGACGAGCTGGCGACCATCGTGCGCCGCTCGGCCAGAATTCTGAACGTGCCGATCGAAGACTCGGGCGCTCTGGAGATCGCGCGCCGGGCGCGCGGTACGCCGCGCATCGCCAACCGCCTACTGCGTCGTGTGCGCGATTTTGCTCAAGTTCGGGCCCAGGGTGTGATCTCGGCGCAAGTAGCCGATCAAGCCCTGGCCATGCTCGAAGTCGATCATCTTGGATTTGATAAAATGGATCGGGCCATTCTGCTGACTATCATCGACAAGTTCAGCGGCGGTCCGGTCGGCGTCGAAACCCTGGCGGCAGCGATCGGCGAAGAGCGCGACACGATCGAGGATGTCTACGAGCCGTTCCTCATCCAGGAGGGTTTCCTCAATCGCACCCCGCGCGGTCGTACGGCGACACCCCGGGCCTTCCAACACTTGGGGCGTAAGATCGGGGCGGCGGAGCCGCAGGGCAAGCTGTTTGGGAAGTGAGATGCAAAGTGTGACGCCCGTCACGCTTCACGTCTCATAGGTCTGGCTCAGCTCGTGCTTCCTTACCTTGCCGCTCGGCTCGCGCGGCAGGGCGTCGACGAATTCGATGCGCCGGGGACATTTGTAGTGCGCGAGATTGTTGCGGGTGAAAGCGACGAGATCGGCGGGCGTTGTCGTCATTCCCTTGCGCAACTCGACGACCGCTACGACCGCCTTGCCCATTTCGGCCTCGGCGATGCCGACCACGGCGACATCGGCGACGGCCGGGTGCTGCATGAGCACGGCTTCGACTTCGGCGGGGTAGATGTTGGCGCCGCCGCTGATGATCAGGTCGGTGCGGCGATCGGCGATGTAGAGGTACCCATCGTCGTCGACGTAGCCGAGATCCCCGGCGGTGAAAAATCCGTCGCGGAATGCTGCGCGGTTCTTTTGGTCGGCGTCGCGGTAGCGAAAGTTCAATGCCGGCGAGTTGACGTAGATCAAGCCGATCTCGCCGACCGTACATTCGCGGCCGCTCGTTTCGTCGACGATGCGCAGCTCATGCCCCGGCCACGGGCGACCGACGCTCCCTGGTTTACGTAGCCATTCCTCGGCGCTGATCTTGGTGAAGCCGCTCTCCGACGCGCCGTAAAACTCCGTCACCGTCCCGGGAGGGAAGACCTCCAAGATGCCG
>JACQEN010000030.1 GCA_016200585.1 Deltaproteobacteria bacterium | reverse complement strand
GCAGATCCTTCCACTCGCCGTGGATGGTCAGACCTCGCTCGTCGAGATCGACGCATCCCGGGCTGCTCGGCCCCAACAACGGTGTCGAGTCGATCGTGCCGCCGCCGCGGCGCACGTAGATGTTGGTCGGCCCGCCTTCGATCTCGCTCCCCAGAAAGAGGTTCAGGAGGATTTCGCCATGATCGATGCGCCGGATCGACCCGTTGGCATTCATTTCGACGCGCAAGCCCGACGGACTCTCGAAGCGCGCGGGATGATTCGCAGCTGTCATCGGCGGTCCTCTCTCCGCCTGGCTCAGATCATCACACGAGCAAGCGTGCAAGATGATCAACGCGGAAACACAGGGAAGATCCGAAGCGCCTTAGACTGTCGACTCTCGATCAGCCAAATGTCAGATCAGAACTGGTTAGAGTCACGACATTCACCGGGAGGTGCGACATGGAGTACAAGGACTACTCGGCTTTGCAGGCCAGCAGCGATCGCGGCTGAGCCGGATCGTCAGCGGGCGCTGATCTCGTGCACCATGTCGACCAGGGCGATGACGTTGTCGACCGGTGTGTTCGGCAAGATACCGTGGCCGAGGTTAAAGATGTGGCCGTCGTGGCCTTCGGCAGCGTCGATGATGCGACGGGCCTGGGCGCGGATCTCGTCGATCGGAGCGAACAAAACGATCGGATCCAGATTGCCCTGCACTCCGGCGTCGTAACCGATCCGTTTCCAAGCAACATCGAGATCGACCCGCCAATCGACTCCGATGACGTCGCCGCCGCCGCGCCGCATCAGCTCCAACAAACCGGCCGTGCCCGTGCCGAAGTGAATGACCGGTACTCCGGGTGTCAGCGAACCGATCAGCTCCTGCATGTGCGGCACGACGAAGCGCTCGTAATCGGCGGGTGAAAGGCAACCGACCCAACTGTCGAAGAGCTGCACCGCTTGTGCTCCCGCTGCAATCTGGGCGTTGAGGTAGCCGACGACGGCGCGTGACAACCGGCGCATCAACGTGTGCCAGGCCTCGGGAGCGCCGTACATCAGCTTCTTGGTGTGTACGTAGTTGCGCGAGCCGCCTCCTTCGATGACATACGAAGCCAGCGTAAAGGGTGCCCCGGAAAAACCGATCAGCGGCACCTTGAGCTCGGCCCGCGCCTTGCGCACCGCCTCGTAGACGAATGTCACAGCAGCCGCGGCGTCGACGTCGGGCATACGATCGATGTCCTCGGGGGTGCGCAACGGATTGTGCAGAACCGGACCGTCACCCGTCGCGAACTCCAAACCCACACCCAGAGGCTCGACGATGAGGAGAATGTCGGCGAAGATGATCGCCGCGTCGACCCCCAGGCGCTCGACCGCCGTCACCGTAACTTCGGCAGCCGCATCCGAGTCCTTGCACAAGTCGAGAAAGCTGTAACGCGACCGCACCGAGCGGTACTCGGGCATGTAGCGGCCGGCCTGACGCATCAACCATACAGGCGTGAACGGTACCGCTTCACGGCGGCAGGCCTTCAGAAACGACGAGTCAGTCAAAGTCTGTGAGTGTTAAAACGTAAGACGTGAAACGTAAAGGGGCGGCGGTGGAAAATAAAGGGTGAAACCAAGTTTCACGCATCGCGCTTCGCGTTGGCTTCTGCCAGCTCTCGTGCCCGGATGCAGGCGACGGAATGTCCGCCATCATGCTCCTCCAGCGCCGGATCGACCTGCGCACAACGGTCGACGGCCGACACACAGCGATCGCGGAAGTGGCAACCCGACGGTAGATGCAGCAGGTCGGGTACCAGGCCTGGTATGGCTTCCAGGCGGTGCGTCTTCTGCGCTCCGACTTTGGGAATCGAACGCAAAAGACCGCGGGTGTAGGGATGCAGCGGCCGTTGGAAGATGTCGGTAACCGGCGCCCGCTCGACGACGCGTCCGGCGTACATGATCGCTACCTCGTCGGCCCGCTCGGCGACGACGCCGAGGTCGTGCGTCACCAGAATCATCGCCATGCCCAGGCGTCGTTGCAGCCCTGCCAGCAGATCGAGGATCTGCGCTTGGATGGTAACGTCGAGTGCGGTTGTCGGCTCGTCGGCGATCAGCAGGCGCGGACGACAGGACAGCGCCATGGCAATCATGATCCGTTGCCGCATGCCGCCGCTCATCTGATGCGGGTAATCGTCGACGCGGCGTTCCGGTTCGGAAATCTCGACGAGCTTCAACATCTCGATGGCCTTCTCGCGTGCTTCGCGGCGGCCGATTTTCTGATGGATGCGCACCGCTTCGCCGATCTGATAGCCGACGGTGAACACCGGATTGAGAGAGCTCATCGGCTCCTGAAAGATCATCGCGATTTGATTGCCGCGTACGCTGCGCATCTCCGCTTCGCTGAGGTCGAGAAGGTTGCGACCGTCGAACAGGATCGCGCCACCGACGATGCGCCCGGTGGGCGGCAACAGGCGCAGAATCGAAAGCGCGGTCACCGTCTTGCCGCACCCCGACTCTCCGACCACACCCAGGGTCTTGCCGGCATCGACGGACAAGCTGACGCCATCGACCGCCCGCGCCTCGCCCTGGGTGGTCAGGAAACTGGTGCGCAGCTCACGCAGGTCCAACAGTGCCACGGCGGGCTGTGTAGCAACCGCCGCCGCGAAATGGGAGAGCCGGCCCGCTAGCGTGATCACCAAAGACGATCACGCAGACCGGAAGCACGTTCGATACGCCGCTCGACGGCATAGCGGATGATCTCGGGGGTGGCATGAATTGTCAGCCGGCGGCGTGACCGCGTGACCGCGGTGTAGAGCAGCTCGCGCGTCAGAACCGGCGACGGTTGGGCGGGTAGGACCACTGCCACTTCGTCGAACTCCGAACCTTGGCTCTTGTGAATGCTCATCGCAAATACCGTTTCAAAGGGTGGCAAGCGCGACGGCGCCAGCCAGCGCAACGCTCCTTCGTCCCCTTCGAAGACCACCAGCCGGGCATCGGACCTCTGCGGATCGCGCGCCACGACACCGACGTCGCCGTTGAAGAGGCGCACCTGGTAGTCGTTGCGCCGCACCATGATCGGCTGTCCGACGTAGATCGATTCGTCCGGCACGATCAAGCCGGCTTCGCGCAACGCTTCCTGAACTTGACCGTTCATCGTTTCGACCCCGCCCGAACCGCGGCGGTGCGCGCACAGCACTCGGAAGCGCTCGAGCAGGCGTAGCTGCTTGCCGGGTTCGTCTTCGTGAAGATAGTCGGCAAATCCGGCGAGGGCCGAGGTACGCAACGTGTCGCTGAGTGTCCATTCGCCCGCCGGGTCGACGCGCATCACACCGCCGTCGCTCGTATCGGACAGATACTTCAGCGTGGTCTCGACATCACCGTCGTTGATGGCGCGGGCCAACGCACCGATACCGCTGCCGGCCGCATACCGGTAACTACGGGTCAGCTGCACGATGCAGTCCCAAATGCCGGTCTGTGCCGGCGCTGCACCGGCCCGTGGCAGGAGCTCGCCGGCCAAGCGGCTGATCTCGTCGATCAGTTGGTGCGAATAAGCTCGGGGAGCACCGGTGTTACAGATGTCACCCAGCACGGCCCCGGCTTCGACCGATGCCAGCTGGTCCTTGTCGCCGAGCAGAATCAGGCGAGCCTTCGCCGGTACGGCGTCAAGCAACCGGGCCATCAGTGCGACGTCGACCATCGACGCCTCGTCGACCAGCACAACGTCGGCGTTCAGCGGGTTCGACGCATCATGACGGAAACGCGTCGCGCTGCCGCCGATCGACCCGAGACAGCGGTGAATCGTCGCGGCCGAATCAGAAATCGCCGCTTTGACGACCTCCGTTGTGTTCAAACCGACCTTGGCTTTACGGATCGACTCGCTCAGCCGCGCCGCTGCTTTGCCGGTGGGAGCGACCAGAACGATGCGCGGCAGGCGCTCGCCACGTTGCAGCGACATTTCAACCAGCAACGCCAGGATCTTGACCACCGTGTAGGTTTTGCCGGTCCCGGGGCCACCGGAAATCACGCACAGGCGTCGCATCGCAGCCAGCAGCGCCGCAATTCGCTGCCAATCGACTTCGCCCGCACCTTCCCGGTTGCCCTCGAACAGCCGATCGAGCGTGGCGTGCATCCAGCTACCCTCAACGTTGGTATCGACGGCAACGGCGCGGGCACCGATGGCGGCGGCGAGATCGCATTCGTGCTGCCAGTAGCGCCGCAGATACAATCGACCCTTGGCGTCGAGCACCAGCGGCGTGTCGCCGGAGCCATCCGTCACCAGCGGGCTGCTTTGCAGCGAATTCAACCAACGATCGGCCGTTGGCCAGGGGTTGTGCGCGATCACTGTCCCGTCGCCGTCGCGTACCGCCGCCTCGCGAGCCAGCTGTTGGAGATCGAGGCAGACATGGCTCTCACGAACGGCACGACTGGCAAGCGCCGCCGCCAGCATCACCTCAGGCCGCTGTTCGTTGGCGATACGCCCCATGGTTCGCGCGAAATGGATGTCGAGCCACGACACGTAGTCGGCGGCGCGTAAGGTATCGAGCGTCGTCATCGCGGTTCGGCTCCGGCGTCGAACAAGTGTGACAGCTGTTCGATCAGCTTGCGCGGCGGACGGTCGAAGTAGACGCCGTTGCCCGGCGCATAGCGCGGAGCCATGCCGCGCAGGAACAGGTAGTAGACACCGCCGCAGTGTCGTTCGTAGTCGTATCCGGGCAGGCGCCGTTTCAAGTGACGATGCAGAGCAACCAGGTAGAGATGGTACTGGAGCAGGTAGTGGTGCGACATCATCACCGCCGGCAATCGTTGCGGCGTGTACGCATGCGGCGTCGGACCGAGGCGATTCGACTTGTAGTCGACGACGTACCAGAGTCCTTCGTGCTCGAAGATCAGGTCGATGTACCCCTTGAGGAAACCGGCCAGTGCGGTGAATTCGACCTGCGCCAGGCGATTGGCATACTCCGGCGCGAACGGCAGTCGCGCATGCCTCGCAAAGGCCTTGGCAAGACTCTTGGGTGTCAACGCTACCCCACTCGTCTGCGGCGCAAAGAGACCGAGTTGATCGCCGCTGGGACCGGCATCGTGCTCGTCGACAGCAACGGAGAATAGAAATTCGAGCTCGTTGAGGCGCTTTTCTGCAGGCACGTCGCGCAAGCGCAATCGTGGAGCGCCGAGCGGTGTGTCGAGGACGTCGGTAACCGCAGCCGTCACGCTCTCCACCCAACGTCCATCGACGCCACCTTCCTCCAGCGACAGCAGCACTTGCCGCCGCAGGACGTCCTCGGATTGACGGAAATCGAATTGCTCGAAGATGCGATGCAGGATCTGCCCGCTGCGCGCGCCGGCCGGAAAATCGTGCAAGACGATCGGAATGTCGCCGGCACTCACCGTCCCTTCGGGCATGTCGCTACCGGCGTCGTGATCGATGCCTTCTGCGGCTGGGCGGCTGACGCTGCCGCTGGATCGCGTCAGGCTGGAAAAGCTCGCCGTTCGCCAACGCAAGGCCAGGGTGCGTTGCGTGCGACGGCATAACAGCGTTCCCTGCACCGAGTCGTCCGAGATCCACGGCGCAACCGCTTCCGCAGCCAGGTCGCGTACGGCGATCGTGCCCTGCGATGCGCTCGCGAGCCGTGCCAGGTCGGCGCGCATGCCGTCGTCACTTTTCGAATGGAGGAAGTCCTTGATGCGTCGGCGCGCTACGGCAGCCGGGTCGGGCCTCGATCGATCCGAATGGAGAAGGTAACCGAGTGCCGAGGTATCGCACTCGTTGAAACCACCCCAGACGACGGTGCAAGAGTGTTGCGCGCGCGTCAGGGCGACGTACAGCAAACGCAGACTTTCGGCCAGGGCTTCGCGCTGTGCAATCGCTTTGTGTTCTTGTTTGAGCGACGACCCGAGGTCGAGCTTGAGCCGGTTACGGTCGTCACGATCATGAAAACGAGGCATCTTCTCCTCGCTCTCGTGCATCAGCCTGCCGTCCCAAAGGTACGGGCAATACACCAGCGGGTACTGCAAGCCCTTGCTCTTGTGGATAGTCACCAGCTTGATGGCCGCCTCGTCGCTTTCGAGACGGATCTGCACCGCCTCCGCGGCCATCGTGGCGCGCGCCGTGTCGTCGGTACGCATCTGGGCCAACCAGTGTACGAGCGCCGCCGGACCGCGGTGATCATCGACGCTGGCGGCATGCAGCAGCTCGGCGAGATGCAGAACGTTAGTGACGCGGCGTTCCCCATCCCTCAGGCCCAGTAGGCGCGGCACGACTTCCTGACGATCCATCATGCCGCGAAAGCAAGCGATGAAGCCGCGGCGGTTCCACAATTGGTTCCATTCCTGGAAGCGTCTCAGCCAAGCGTCCCAACCATGCTCATCGGTTTGCAGCGCGTAGAGATCGCTTGCGCTCGCGCCCAGCAAGGTCGTCGCCAAGGCGGCGCGGACCGCGGCGTTGTCGCTGGGCTCGGCGATGGCGCGTAAGATTCTGCCGACTTCCGCAGCCTCGGAAGTGTCGAAGACACTCGAGTCCCCTTGCAGCACCGTCGGCAAATTCAGCGCCCGCAGCGCCTCCTGCATCTCCAGCGCCTGCTTATTCTTGCGACAGAGAACGGCGAAATCGCCGGGCGCCAACCCCCGCCCCTGCAGCGTGACCGGCGAGCGCAACTTACGAAGAATGTCGGCAGCAACGCGTGGGGCGAGCTGCGTCCAACCCTTGGACCGACCACGCGCACCGGTGTCGGCATCGCGCGGCACGAAGAGAATCTCCATTGGCGGTCCACCACCCTCGAGCTGATCGACCGCCTGTGGTGCGGCGGCTACCTCATGAAACGGGATGTCGTCGAAGACGAACGGAACCGGCACATCGCGGAACAGAGCATTCACTCCTTCGACCAGTTTCGGATCGGAGCGATAGTTGGTGAGCAACGTGTGCTGCACCGGCGCATCGCCCTTGGCTTCGAGGTAGGCAAAGACATCGGCACCGCGAAACGCGTAGATCGCCTGCTTCGGGTCGCCGATCAGGAACAACGCTGATTCCGGCGCGCCATGATAGATGCGGCGGAAGATCTCGTACTGCAGTGGGTCGGTGTCTTGAAATTCGTCGATCAGGGCCGCGCCCAACCGTTGTCGGATGCGGCGGGCGAGATCGTCGCCGCTCGGTGCGCGCAACGCCTCGACCAGACGCTGCAACAAATCGTCGAAGGACTGCTGGTGCGCCTCTTCCTTGCGGCGTCGCAACTCACGGCGCGTGTAGTCGGGGCAATCGAGCTGCATCCGTAGCCAACGGGCTTGCAGCGCGTCGTCCCGCTGCTTGTCGTCGCAGATGGCGACTAGCTCGTCGTCATTGACGGCCGCCACTTCCGAGGCTTCCGGCAAGAAGGGCATTTCGGGGTGCGCCGTGGCCAGGGTCGCCAGATGATCGAGACGCTGTAGCCGCTTCGCGTCCTGCTGGACAAACACCACGAGAGGATACGGCGCGGCGTGCAGCTCGCGTACCCAGAAGTCGCGCACCACCTGCTCGATCAACGGCCGTTGGTCGGTGATCAGGTCCGTCTGGAAGGCAACACCGCTCTCGAACGCGTGTTCCTGCAGCATGCGCTGGCAAAAGCCGTGGATGGTGAAGATGGCGGCTTGATCAAAGGAATGCAGGGCGGAGAGCAAGCGCAATCGGTCGGGCTCGCGCTGCCCCGCCGACTGGCGCGCTGCAACCAGCTTGGTCAAGGCTTCGTCGTCGATCGGCATTCCGTCGAAGGCGGCGAGGACATCGTTCACACGGCAGCGAATGCGTGTACGTAGCTCGGCGGTCGCGGCGTTGGTGTAGGTGACGACAAGAATCTGCTCGACGTTGAGCTCGCGCTCGAGCAGCAAGCGCACGAAGAGCGTGGTGATCGTGTGCGTCTTGCCGGTGCCGGCACTGGCTTCGATCAGCACCGTCCCGTTCAGCGGCACGGCCAGGGGGTCGAGAGCGGTCGCGGCTCTGCCGTAGCCGGCTGGTATGCTCATTCGTCCCCCTTGCGATGGTCGAGCAACGGGCCCCAGATTCGCCGGGCAAGCTCGCCGAAGGTCGGAAGGTCGATCTCGCCGCGCCAGATCGGTGTGGCAAGAGGGTCGCGGTTGCCGTAGACCTGCTCGACGTAGGCATCGTGGCGGTCGCCGAAGTTGTGTTCGTCGCCCAGCCTCTTGCGCGCCTCGGCAAAGGCCTTTTCTTCGTTGCCGCTCTTGCGCCAGACCTCGGAAAAAGCGCGTGAAGCATAGCGGAAGAACGGCAACGGCAGACGCTGTCCGAGCCAATACAGAGACAGCAAGTCGCGCAGCAAGCCGCTGGCTTCCTTGACCGGCATGAGCTGCACGACGGTGCTCTCGTTCTTGTCGGCGCGCCCGACCAAT
Organism: Deltaproteobacteria bacterium; assembly: GCA_016200585.1. Taxonomy (GTDB): domain Bacteria; phylum Desulfobacterota; class Binatia; order HRBIN30; family HRBIN30; genus JACQEN01. Next base: position 4,365 of record JACQEN010000030.1, on the reverse strand, counting down.
ACTGTCGTGCGCGGCACCGCAACTTCGGAAACCAAGTTGAGCAACAGGTGACGGATCCACAGCCCGAGCTCGTGGTATCCACCGAGTTTGGAAAACTGGCATTGTAACTGAGCCGACGGCCACACGTGCCGCAGGCTGCCGACGATGCGGGTGTCGTCCAGCCGCAGGTCGATTTCGACCGGATCGAGCTTGTTGCCGCTGGTGTAGCTGGCCGCGGCGCGTGCGATGCCGTCGACCTCCGTTCGTAAACTGTTCCAGAGATATTCGCCCAAGCGTCCGGGCGGCAACATCCCGCTGGCACGCAACGCCGGCAGGCTCGCTTCCAAATCGTCGCCTTCGACGGCCCATTCCAGAAGTCGAGTACCGATCTGCCAGCGCTCGAGCGCGTCGGGCTGCAGCGGCTCACGATCGTCAAGCGACTCGACGTCGGTACCGAGCGACAAGGACAACCGGCGCTGTAGAAAACCGCGAGCAGGATTTTCGAAGAAGCGCGCCAGCTCATCGACCGTTACCGTGCGTTCGGCGTCGGCGTCGACCGGCAGCGGCGCGACGACGAACGGGGCGGCGGCGTCCCGTTGCTGTCCGAGCCGCAGGGCTCCGGCAAAGTACGGCTGTGCGTAGCTGAAGAGATCCGAGCGGCCATCGAAGTAGTGACGGCTGAACGGCTGTAGCGGATGGCGAATCACCAAAGGCGCGGACGGCAACGGAGCCTCAGCGTCGCGGGTGAAGGATTCGCCGATGACATCCAGAAGCTCGCTGACGACTACCGACGGCGGAATCTCGGCGTTGTCGCGTACGCTCTGGCCGACGTAGGTAATGATCAAGCGTTCGCGCGCCGCCAGCAGGGCTTCGAGAAACAGGTGGCGATCGTCGTCGCGGCCGCTGCGGTCGCCGGGCAGCGGTTGCTGCAACATGAGATCGAAGCTCAGAGGCCGCTGCGGTCGCGGAAAGGCGCCGTCGTTCATGCCGAGCAGGCACACGACACGGAACGGGATGCTGCGCATCGGCACCATGGCGCAGAACGTCACCCCACCGGTCAGGAAGTCGCGCCCAGGCGCGGCGTTCTCCAGCGATGCTTCGAGGCGCAAGCGGACGCTTTCGAGATCGACGCGACCGCCGAATCCGCCGTCTTCCGCCTGCTGAGCCAGCTCGGCGAGGGCGGCGCGGATCTGGCGGTGCTGGTGCGCAGTGTCGTCGGTATTGGCGAGCAGCGCCGCCAACGCGGCCGCCAGGTCGTCGCGCCATTGCGCCAGCGATCGCGGCGCTTCCAAGCGACGACGCCAGGTGAACAAACGATCGAGGCACTCGACGAGCTTGCCCAAGAGCTCGCTCACGCTTCCTTCCATGTCGTCGAACGGCAGTACATCGCGGAACAAGCAGCGCTGGTCGCCGCGCATGGCGTAGCCCAGCAACAAGCGATCGAGACCGAAGCGCCAGGTGTGCTCGACCAACGGCGGCTGTTGCAGCGCGGCGCGGTGTTCGGCGTCGATGCCCCAGCGGATGCCGGCTTCGCGCACCCATTCACGAACGACATCAATCTCCTCGGCGACGATCCCGAACTGCCGGTACACCGGCTGGCGGCTGAGCAGGTCGACGATATCGGGTCCGCTGAATCGCCCGCGAATCAGCCCCAACAAGCCCAGAAAGGTATCGACCACGTCGTCGGTGCTGCGCACGCGCCGGTCGGCGATGCGATAAGGAATGCGCGGCTGCGCCGTTCCCGCCACCCCGAATACCGCATCGACGAACGGCGCGTAGGCGTCGATATCGGGAGACAGAACGATCACGTCGCGCGGCTCGGTCGTCCGGTCGCGCTCAAACAGATCGAGCAGCTGATCATGCAAAACCTCGACTTCGCGCATCGGACTGTGGCAGGCGTGGATGCGGATCGAGTCGTCGGCCGGGTCGACCGGCAAGGGCGTTGCTTCTGATTTTCCGCGGCGCCGATGGCGCAGGTTGAGAATGTCCGACTGCAGAGTACTCAGCATCGACGTGATGCCGGGATCGCCGTACGAATCATCGTCCTGGTAGTCGACCCCTGCTTCGATGATCTGCTGGAAGTCGCGGCCCAGACGTCCCAGAGAAGCCAGCAGCGGATTGCCCTCCGCCTCGGCGGCCGCGGCCTCGAAGTCGACGCTGGTGCGACCGTCGCGCAGCAGCTGACGCCAGATCTCGCGCCGCGAACGGACCCATGCCCAATATTCACGCGACGGGCTGAGCACGAACAAATGAACCTCGACGCGTGCCGCCAGACTGGCGAACAGGTTCAAGTAGAGCGGCGGTAGCGTCGACACCCCGAACAGACAAAGGCGCTGCGGCAGCTGCGCGGCGTCGACGGTCGCCAGCGCCCGCAACCAGCGCTGGGCGCGTGCGGCCACCGAGTTGGGCCCGTGCCGCTGCACGATCTTCTGCCACAGGAGAGCCTGCCAGCTTGCGGCACGGCCCTTTTCCCACTCGGCCGTCCATTGCGGACGAAATACCGCATACTGATCCAACGCCGCCGCAACGCGCTCGGCGAGCGCGATCAAATGCAAGCCGACCTCGTTCGCGGTGGTTGGGGGCGACGTGACGGCGGCCCTCTCCAGATAGGAGCGGACCTCGGCAAACTCGTCGCGCGCCAGCAAGCCCGGTAGTAGGTCGGCAATCGTCCACAGCAGGACGGCAGGGTCGTAACGTTTGCTGCCGTCGTCGGCGAACGTGTCGGCGAAACAGCGTTCGATGAACTTACGCGGAAACGGGAAGTCCGGATTCGCCCAGACGCCGAAGGACTGCGCCAGTTGCATCGACAGCCAGCGTTCCATGCCGCGGCCCTGAACGATGATACACTCCGCCGCAAACGGGTCGCGCAGCGGCGGGCGGACCACCTCCGCCAACGCCTCGACCAGCACTTCCATGCGGTTGCTGCGGTGAACGAACATCTCTGCGGATATAGCACCGCGGCGGAACGGGGCTGAAGGTATCAGGCTGGATTTGACCGGCCGCGGCGTTCTCGATGCCGCCGAGGCTCAACCCCTCAGGGCACGTATTCGACGGCGCCGATGTCGCACGGTCCGATGCGTGTCTGGCCGCGTTGATCCGTGGGGGGGCAGTCGACGCCGTCGCCGGCATCGATCGCCGGGCTGCCCGGCAGCAGTGCCATCGTGTTCGTCAATCCGCCACCGTAGCGCAAGGCGGCCAGCAGCGGGTCGGTGTTGCTCAGATCGCCCGTCGCCGCCAAGGCACATGTGGCAGCACTATCGAGGTTGTGTCCCAACGACACGACCGACGCCGGCGACTCGCAATTGTTCTGCGCCATAACGTCGGTCGGCGTTTGGCTGGCATTGAAGATCACGTTTTCGACCTTCGTCAGGGTGCCACCGATGGCAGCACCGAGCGGTGCTTTGTTGCGACTCAACGTAACGTTGAGAAGGGTGGCGTTAGCGGTGCCGTCATTGTAGACGCCGGCGCCGCTGTCATCGGCGAAATTCTGCAAGATCGTCGAGCTCGTCAGCGTCGCCGTCGAGGCGCTATCCAACCACACACCGCCGCCACGCAACGCGGTATTGCGCCACAACGTACTGTTTTGCACCGTCAGGGTCGCGCCGCCGGCGTTGTACATCGCGCCGCCCAGCTGGGCGCCGCGGTTCGCTGAAGCCGCCATGTCCGTGATGGTTGCCGTCCCGGCGTTGTAGAGTCCAGCTCCGTGCCCGCCATTCACCCTGTTGCGGCGCAGTTGTACGTTCGACAAGATCAACGTACCCAGGTTGCAGATGGCGCCACCGTCCGTGGTCGACACATTGCGCGCCAGTTGCACGTTGTGGAAGGTCAACGTGGCGCCTGGATCGACCAGGGCGGCGCCGCCGCAAGACGCCTGTGTTCCGGAATTTCGAATCGTAACGTTGGAAATGGCGACGTTCGCCGGACTCAAAACATGGACGACTCGATTCCCCGACCCCGACGGGTAGGGCTTGTTGCCGAAAATCTTTGCCTGCAAGGTGCCACCGCCGAAGATCTGTAGATCGTCCGTGATTACCAGCTCACCGAGGGTCCGGGAGAGACGATACTTGCCGCTGATGAGGATGATTTCGTCCATTCCGGGCAGCGCATTGGCCTCTTCGATGGCAGCGCGCAGAGTGCACCAACCGGTCGTGGTGGCGCAGATTCCGTCGCCGGGGAGGGCGTCGGGTGCGTCGGCCCGCAAATTCGGAGCGAAGCTGGCGGCGCTGGATACGGCCGGCAGAATCGACATGCACAGACACGCGCCGGCAACGCCTCCCGCTCGAAGGCCCCGGCGCAACCATCGCGTTTTCATGGATCGCTCTCCACACCTGAATAGGTGCCGGCAACTACGACACACCGGACAAGGTTCTGTCAACGAAATTCAGG
>JACQEN010000323.1 GCA_016200585.1 Deltaproteobacteria bacterium | reverse complement strand
GTATCGTCAGTCGCGGCGCTTTCCTGAGCGGTCTGGCAGTTCAGGACTCGCCCTTGTACGGGGCGGAGCGACGCGGCGCGCCGGTTGTGGCATTCACCAGAATCAGCGACCGCCCCATTCTCGAGCGCGGGTACATTGATGCGCCGGACGTTGTTGTGGTGATGGACGCGTCGCTGCTCTCGCTACCCGAGGCGGCGGTGCTCGACGGTGTCGATGCCGCGACCCTGCTCCTGGTCAATACCGCGGCTGGCTTGAACGGGCTGGCTCAGCGGACAGCCGCCCGACTGGTTGGTATCGACGTCTCGGCCATCGCGCTCGCGGCCCTCAGCCACAACCTCTTGAGCGCGCCGATGGCGGGCTTTGTCGCGAAAGCCAGCGGCATCCTGCCGTTTGGAGTTCTTGCGGAAGCAACGCGCATCGAGCTGGAGACGATCGGCGTTACAGGAGCGCAGCTGGCGGCCAATCTGGAGGCGACGCGGCGCGCCTATGACGCTGCCCCGCATGTGGGGTTGGGTGCCCGTGGCGCGAGCAGCGGGGCATCGCGTGTTGCTCCGACGGAGTTCATCGTGCCCCGTCTGCCGGCGCGGCTCGCTCTACCGTCGGTGGAGGCCGAGGCCAACTCCACGCTGCGTCATACGGAGGGGTGGCGGGTCTTTCGTCCGCTGATCGAGCTGGCGCATTGTTCGCGTTGCTTCGTGTGCTTTGCGTTGTGCCCCGAAGGGGCCATTCATCTCGACGAGCGCAACTATCCGGTCGTCGATCTCGAACACTGCAAAGGTTGCCTGATTTGCGCCCACGAGTGTCCGACCCACACGATCCGTGAGGTACGGGAGGACGCCGCATGAGCCGCGATCTGCTCACCGGCAACGCCGCCGCCGCGTGGGGCGCTCGCTTGGCAGAGGTCGACTACATTCCCGCCTATCCGATCACGCCCCAGACCGAAATCATCGAAAGCCTGGCGCAATGGGTGAACAGTGAAAACCTGAAGGCGCGACTGGTGACCATGGATTCGGAGCACTCCATGCTCACCGCGGCTGGGGCGGCTGCCGCGACCGGAGCGCGGGTGTTCACGGCAACCTCGAGTCAGGGTCTGTTGTACGCCATCGAGATGCTCTACACGGTTGCCGGTTGGCGTGTGCCGCTTGTCCTGGTCAACGTCTCGCGCGCCTTGGCCGCGCCGATTACGTTGGAGCCCGACCACAACGACGTCCTGGCCGCTCGCGACAGCGGCTGGCTGCAGTTCCACGCCGAGACTTGTCAGGAGGTGCTTGATAGCGTGCTCATGGCGTACCGTCTGGCCGAGCACAGCGACGTGTTGCTCCCGGCGATCGTCAACCTCGACGGCTTCTATCTTTCGTTCACGCGCGAGCCCGTGGAGATTCCGGAGGTCGAGGCGGTGCGCGAGTTTCTTCCCGCGTATCGGCCCGAGCATGCGCGCTTCTCGGCTTCGCACGCGATGGCACAAGGCGTCGCGGTCCTCGGCAGCAGCGCCTACGCCTTCTTCAAATACCAGATGCAGCGTGCGGCCGAGGCGGCGCTCGATCTGCATGATCACGTCGCCAGTGAGTTCTGTGCGCAATTCGGCCGTTGCTATGGAGCGGTGGAAGCCTACCGGCTCGACGATGCCGACTTCGTCATCGTCATGGTGAATTCATTCAGCACCGTCGGCAAAGCGGCGGTCGATCGCTTGCGTATCGCCGGCAACAAGATCGGACTCTTGCGCCTGCGGCTGGTGCGTCCATTCCCGCAACAGGAAATCGCCTGGTTGCTCAACGGACGGCGCGCTGTTGCAGTGATCGACCAGAATGTATCGATCGGCAAAGGCGGCATTCTGTTTTGCGAGGTCGCCAGCGCTCTGGCCGGTAGCTCGCCGCCGCCACTGTTGTCCTACGTGGGGGGTCTTGGCGGTCGCCGTTTTCACGACGAGGACTTCGACCTCATCATGCAAGCGCTGCGGGCTGCCGAGCACGAAGGTGCGCGCCCGGAGCCCCACCTCCTCTACAGCGCCGCGGAATACGAGAAGATGCGCGAGCTACTGCGTGTGGCGCACGGGTCCGATCCTAAGGCGGGAACCTAGCCATGCAAACACGCCGTGAAATCTACCGCAGCATCAAAGATGTTCCGCATGAGGAGATGCTTGCGGCTGGTACTGGTCTGTGCGGCGGTTGCGGTGGTCTCCTGGCCTTGCGTCTGTTCAGCAAAGCCGTGGGTGAACCGTGTATCTTCGTCAATGCGGCGGGATGCATGACGCTGCTGGCGACGTTTCCGTTTTCACCCTTTCACGCTTCTTGGCTCTATACGTCGATGGCATCGGCACCGGCGGGTGCGCAAGGCATCCGCGACGCACTCGATGTCCTGATCGACAAGGGCCGACTGTCGGAAGCAGAGAACCTCAAGGTCGTTGTCGTTACCGGCGACGGCGCTGCCAACGGTATCGGGTTGCAGTCGACGCTGGCTGCGATTCATCGCGGCCTCGACTTCTACTACTTTTGCTACGACAACGAAGCGTTTGCCAACACCGGCTTCCAGATGTCACCCGCCTCGCCGTTGGGCTCGCGCACTTCGACGTCGCCTGCCGGTACGAAAACGCACAAGCAAGACGTCTTCGAGCTGTGGCGGGCGCAGCGCCCGGCTTTCGTGGCAACCGTTTCACCTGCCTATCCGCTCGACCTGATGGACAAGGTGGCACGCGCCGGCCGCGTCAAAGGCCCCAAGATGTTCGTCAGCCTCGCTGCCTGTCCGCCGGGCTGGGGCATCGAGCCTGCCGACTCGGTGGAGGTCGCCAAGCTGGCGGTCGACAGCGGCGTGTGGCCGCTGAAGGAAGTGCGCGACGCCAAGGTCATCCACACCGTCGTGCCGCACGAGTTTCGCCGTGTCGAGGAGTACCTGCAGACGCAAACACGCTACCGGCATTTGTTCGAGCCGCAACGGCAGGAAACAACGCTGGCACAGCTGCAAGACGAGGTGGACCGGTACTGGGCGAGCGCTAGCGGCGGGTGCGAATGATCATCTGACCACCCCCTGGCCCCCCTCCTTGGGCTTTGCCCGCCAGTTCGGTCTGTGCGGGCTTGGCGCCTCAAAACCGACGATGAATCGTCGGGCTGAAAACAGGCACCCCGTGAACGGGGTGCGGAACAGGTTGGGAGTTTCAATGCTTGCGCCTGCTTCGAGCGGGCGC
>JACQEN010000319.1 GCA_016200585.1 Deltaproteobacteria bacterium | reverse complement strand
TCGACGAGCCGCTCTCCAACCTCGATGCCAAGCTGCGCGTGCAGGTGCGCGCCGAGATCAAAGACCTGCAACAACGTATGCGAACGACGATGATCTACGTGACCCACGATCAAGTCGAAGCGATGACTCTCGGCGATCGCGTCGCGGTTCTCGACCGCGGCATCGTCCAGCAAGTCGCGGAGCCGAACGAGCTCTACGAAAAGCCGGCGAATGCCTTCGTCGCCGGATTCATCGGCAATCCTCCGATGAATCTGTTTGCGGCAAGCGCCGAAACAGACGGACCGAGTGTCGCCCTACGCATTGGCGAACAAATGCTGCACGTAGCACGCCGCAACGAACCGTTGCCCCGCCAGGTCACTGCCGGCGTGCGCCCGGAAGCCATCTCTCTTGCCGGCGACACAAGCGAGGCCCTGCAAACGATCGTCGAGCACGTCGAGTATCTCGGTCACGAAACCTTGGCCTACCTGCGCATCGGCAACGACGACAAGGCGCCGCGCCTGGTGGCTCGATTCAGCGGCATGCAACACTTCGATAAGGATCAAGCGCTGCGCGTACAGCCCGACGCGAAACGGATCTATTTTTTCGACGATCAGGGCAAAGCGTTGGCGCCGGGCTAAGCCGTCTACTCTTTGACACTCCCCGCCATGATGCCGGCGAGGTAGTAGCGCTGCAGAGCCACGAACAAGACGAGCACCGGGAGGACGGTCAGCACCGCACCCGCCATCATCAGCTCGGTATCCTGGACGTGCTCGCCGACAAGATTCGCCAAGGCCACCGGCAGGGTGTACAGGTCGCGATCGGTGAGCACGATCAACGGCCACAAGAAATCGTTCCACACGCCGAGGAAGGTGAAGATCCCGAGCGTCACCAACACCGGCAGGCACAGAACCAGGACGAAGGAGCGGAAGATCCGCAACTCACCGGCGCCGTCGATGCGCGCCGCGTCGAGGATGCTGTCGGGGATCGACTGCGCGTACTGGCGCACCAGGAAGATGCCGAAGATGCTCGCCATCCCCGGAATCACCACGCCCCAGTAGGTATTCACCAAACCAAACCCCTTGAGCATGAGGAAGAGCGGCAGCGTCGACACCTGCCCGGGAATCACCAACGCCGCCAGCAGAAGCTGAAACGTGCGGTCGCGGCCGCGAAACGGCAACTTCGCAAAAGCGTAGCCGGCCATGGCGTTGAGTAGCACGGCGATCGACGTGATGGTGGTGGCCAGGTAGACGCTGTTGAGCGTGTAGCGCCCCAGATTCAAGCGCGTGAACAGATCGCGGTAGTGCTCGAAGGTGACGTGGCTCGGCAACAGCCGCGGCGGGATGGCGTTGGCTTCACCGCTCGGCATCAACGAAGCCGACACCATCCAAAGAAGCGGCAACAACGTTAGCACGACGCCGACGCACAACAGACCGTAGAGCAAGGTGGTTTGCAGGGCACGCTTCATGACGAGCTACCCTCCCGGCTGGGCACGTAGCCGTGAAACGCCGAACTGCAGCAGTGTGGCGGTAAGAATGATGGCAAACAACGCAAAGGCCACCGCCGTCGCGAAGCCGAGGTTCCACCAGCGGAAACCTTCCTCGTACATCAACAGGACGAGGCTCAGCGTGGCATCGGCAGGGCCTCCCTGGGTCATGACGTACGGTTCGGCGAAGAGCTGGAAGTAGCCGATCATCGTCATGATGGTGACGAAGAAGAAGGTCGGTGCCAACAGCGGCAAAGTGATGTAGCGAAACTGCCGCGCTCCTCCGGCGCCGTCGAGGCGAGCGGCTTCGTAGTAGCGTTCGGGAATACTCTGCAAGCCGGCGATGAGGATGATCATGTTGAAGCCGAAGTTCTTCCACACCGCCATGAGGATGATCGCCGGCATCGCCCATCTAGGATCGCCAAGCCAGTCGACCGGTTGAAAGCCGAGCCAGGCCAGGCCGTAGTTCAGCAAGCCGAAGCGCGGGTGATAGAGATAGCGCCAGACGACGGCGACGGCGACGAGGGTCGTGACCACGGGCAGGAAGAAAACGGTGCGGAAGAAGCCTTTGAAGCGCAGCATGCGCGTGTTGAGCAGCATGGCCGCGGCAAGCGACGTCGCCACCGACAACGGTCCGCCGACGACGACGAAGTAGGCGGTATTCTTCAACGCCGTCCAAAAGCGCGGGTCGTGGATGAGGCGCACGTAGTTGGCGCCCCAGGTCAGCCGCAACGTACGCACGTCGGCGATGGCGTAGATGTCGAAATCGGTGAAGCTCAGCAGCAGCGCTGCCGCCACCGGCACGACAAAGAACGCCGCGATGACCGCCAGGGCCGGCAGGGCGAACCAGAAACCGGGCCGAAGTGAAGATGGGAGACGGGAGACGGGAGATGGGAGATGTGCATCGGCCGCATTTGAGCCTTCCACACCCGACTCCCGACTCCGGTCTCCCGTCTGATCCCTCTGCATCGACTCAACCCTCGTCGCGCCGGCGCAACAGCCACCGCCGTTTCTCCAGGATCACCTCGACGTCGGCATCCAACGCGGCCAGCGCCGCGTCGACCGTCAGATCACCGCGCACGGCGCGCTCGGCGTAGAGCATGATCTTGTCGGCAATGCGCTCCCACTCCGGAATCTTGGGTGTCGAACGCAGCGCTTGCAACTGTTCCCGGAACGCTTGGGCGCGCGTGTTTTGCCGCAGGGCATCGCTCTCCCAAGCCGTTCGACGTGCCGGGAGATCGCCGGTCAAGCGGTAGAACTCCACCTGCTGTGCCGGCTCGGACAAGAAGGCGATGAGTTGGCGGGCCGACGCTTCGTGACGCGTGCCGCGAAACACCGCCAGGCTTGAACCACCAGCCAGCGAAATTCCGGGATAGGTGTCGTTGGGTGACGGCATCGGCGCCGTCGTCCACCGGTCGTTCAAACCGGCCGGGAGCCGCGCTTGCAACTCGCCGAGGTTCCACGGACCGGTCACGTAGAAAGTGAAATACCCGGCGGCAAAGTCGCTGTAGACGTTGGCAACCTGCGAATCACCACTCGCAGGAGCCAAGCCACGGCGAAACAACTCGACGTAGAAGTTGAAGGCGGCGCGGAAGGGTTCGCCTTCGAAGTTGCCATGCTGATCGTGCTCGCGCAGCAGCTCGGCTCCGCGCTGCAACGCCAGGATGACCGGCGTCTGCCATTCGCGCAGCGGCAGGAAGGCAGCGTAGTGATCGGATCCACCGTGCTGTTTGATCGCGTGCATCATCTCCATCCACGCATCCCAAGATCGCGGCGGGTTCGTATACCCCGCCTCGGCGAGTAGGTCGCTGCGGTAAAACAACAAGCGCGTGTCGACATACCACGGCAGCGCCCACAGGCTGCCGTCGATGCGGTTGGTGTCGAGGATCCCGGGGAAGTAGTCGTCGAGATCGAGGCCATCCATCACCTGTGGCTCGATCGCACCGACGGCGCCGAGAGCGACCAACTCGGGGAGCCAGGTATTCCCAAGCTGGAAGACGTCGGGCATCGAATCGCCGACGAAAGCGGTCAGCAGTTTCTCGTGCGCCGCGCTCCACGGGATCTGTTGGACACGCACCTGGATCTCCGGATGCCGTCGATAGAGCTCGGGAAGCAGCCGCTCGACGACCTCGCCCTCGCGCCCCATGGCCCACATTTCGACGGTCGCATCCGGCTTGTGGCGCTCGCAACCGCCTGTCGTCGACAGCACCGCGAGTAAGCTCACCGCGACACACGCGCGGGTCGGCGATTGCCTGAGGATCAATGGGGTGAACCTGGAGTAAGAGTGTTTTGCAGATGGGCGAGTGCAGATGGATCGAGCGTTTGCGCAAAAGATCTCCCGGCCTCCAGAAAAGCGACGTTGCGTTCGGCGTGATGCTTGCGGTGCGACGGCAGCGAGTCGTGCATGGCTTGCACCAACGCGCCGTGGCCGACCAATTGGGTGACGGCACAAAACGCCGCGAGCGCAATCATTCCAGCGCCCATCAAGTTGCCGGCCTGCTCGGCAAGCTTTGTTGCCGGCACCTCGACGACCTGCACGTCGTGGCGCGGCACGGAGGCGATCAGAGTCGAGTTGACGACGAGGACTCCCCCCGGACGCAGCTTGCGGGCAATCGCTTCGAGAGCCACCGAGTGCATGGCAAGCACGCTCCAGGTGAAGGGAATGATCGGCGGCGCCTGGATGACGTCGTCGCCAATCACGACAGTCGATTCGCTGGAGCCGCCACGCATCATGCCTTCATAGACACCGAAGAGCATGACCTCCTTGCCCTCCTTCGCCGCCGCCCGGGCGAGCACGTTGGCGATGAGCTGGATGCCCTGACCGCCGATACCCGTGAAGATGACCTCCCGCTCCACGCTGCGCTCGATATGCCCGGGCGAAAGGGAATGCAAATGTCGGCACCAAAGTTCCGGTCAAACTGAAATGAAGAACCGGGACTGGGAACAAGGACCGTCAGAAGGGGGGGATTCGCCGGTTCCCCATTCCTGATCCCTGGTTCCCGGTTGTTCATTTCACTGAACCCAGCGGTCGGGTTGACTCGCAATCGCGATCCCTCGATCATCGACGCATGGACCCGTTCACCGCCATCCTGTCTTCCGAGGAGATCCGCCGCGAGCGCGCCAAGGGGCGCGAGCTGCGCGAGTCGTCATGGTGGAAGAACAAGTGCGCCGCCGGCATCTGCCACTACTGCGGCGGGAAGTTCCGGGCGAGCGAGCTGACGATGGACCATCTCGTGCCGCTGGTGCGCGGCGGTCGCTCGGTCAAGAACAACGTCGTACCGGCTTGCAAAGCGTGCAACAACAAGAAGAAGCACGCGCTGGCGTTCGAGTTCGAGCCGTAGCCGACGCAGCGAACCGAGCGGCGCTTCGAGCGAGCACGTTGGCGTCGCAGGCCCGGGGCAAACGTTCAAAGGCTCGCTCTGTCAGGCGCCATCGCATCCAGACGGATGACCCGCTCATCGCGGTGCTCGAGAAAGAGGAAGAGCAGCAGGTATTCGCGCAGGTGGCGGGCAAGCAGGAAGTTGGTGCGCACGTGCTCGCGGCCGTTTTCACCAAGGCGTCGGGCGAAGTCCGGTGCGTTCAGCAGTTGCTTGATCCAGAATGCAGTGCCCTCGATGGTGTGCGTGAGAATGCCGCTATAGCGGTGCGTGACCTGCAACGGGATGCCGCCCACCGCGCCGGCGATCACTGGCTTTGCCTTCCACAGCGCTTCACTGACGGTCAGGCCAAACCCTTCTTTCAGCGACTTCTGCAAGATGACCGTGGAGCCGCGCTGGATGGCGTTGATTTCGAGGTTGGCGGTAGGCGGCAGCTCGATCACGTGGATGTCTGGATCGCCGTCGGCAGCTTCGTGTACGGCGCGCAATACCTCGCTGCCCTCCGGATCGTCCGTCGCCCCGCCGCCGGCAAGCACCAGACGGCAGTCGTTGTACTTTTTCGCCAGGCGAAACGCGACGACGACGCCGACGGGATCCTTGAGTCGATCGAAGCGCGAGACTTGCGTTACGATTGGCTTGTCGCGCGGGATCTTCAGTCGGTCGAAGACCGCAGCGATTTCGCCCTCGCTCAATTCGCGATTCTTGTCGCTGAGTGGATCGATCGAGGGCGTAATCATTACCTGAGGGAGCGACAGATCGCGCGAGAAACTCGGGGCCGAAAAGACCGATGCATCGTAGCGCGACACGTATCCGTCAAGGAACTGCCAGACATCCTGCTGCGGAGCCGCCACATCGATGTGGCAGCGCCAGACCCACCGGCCACGGCCGGCCTTGCGTGCTTCGATGAGTCCTACCGGCTGCGGATCATGTATGAACAAGACATCGGCGTCCAAGTCCATCTCCGCCACGTTGCGTCTCGTTGTCTCCCGGAAAACCTCACCGTCGTGCGCCGTAAACGTCTCGGCCTTCCCGTGCAGTGCATTGTGAATGCGCTTCGTAACCGCGAAGAAGTCTTCGCCGCCTTTAATGACATCCCAGCGAATGTCGACGCCCAATTCGCGCGACAGCGGTATGAGTCGGTTGAGGATCTCGGCGACGCCGCCGCCAACGGCCGTCGAATTGACGGTCACAATCTTCCGGTCCTTGAGGCGCGCACCGAGAAGGCGAAGCTCGTCGAGCGTCCCGCGGCCGACAAATTCTTCAAAGCCATCGAGCAGGCTCATCTCTGCTTCTCCCGCAAGCGGCGGTGCACCAGCCGAACCACTTCCTTGCGCAGCCCGTCCATGGTGTAGGTATACGGGTCGAGCCGGGCGATGGCGTCGGCCAGCTCGTGTTCGCCCAGGGATCTGCACCATTCCGAAAAATCGTCGCCGCCGCGTTCCAAGCGCAACCGAACGTTGAAGAAGTGAAACGTCAACGAGCCGAATCCGATCCGTTCCATACAGTCGGCAAATTCGGCCAACGTGCGGGCCACGTGCATGGTGGGTACGACGAAGGAAACCGACTCACGGAAATGGAACTCCTCACCCTCGGGAGCAACGCGCAGCTGTTGCCGCTCGTTCAGATAGGCCTCGATGACCTCGATGATGCGCTCGCGCAAGGAACGGATCGTCCGAAACTGGATGAGGTCGATGGCTGCCAGCTGCTCGCCGAGCCGGTCTTCTTGCAAGACATTGGTCACCCAATAGGCAAAATCGTTGGGGGGTTCCGGCGACAAGTACTGATGTTGCACGAGGAAGTGGTGTGTATGGTAGTAGACCACCGACCCCGAAACGATCCGCAGGTGTTCCAACAACTCCGCCAGGTCGCGGGCGCGACGGCTCGTGAGCAGGGTGAGGTCCAGAGTCGACATGAAGGAGAAGGGTTGCGGTTGGGTGTCCGGGGGCCCGGCCATTGCTGTTCACCTTTCCCGCGCTCGGGCGAGCGGCTCTCGTCGGGAGCACCGCGCTTCAACGACCGCATCCAAGAAACGCAGAACGTCGCTCGGCTCGTCGACGCGGTAGTGTGCCGCCGTAGGCACCATCTCCGTGCCGACACGGATGGTGATGGACTCGGGTGGCAAAAGCCGGAACGCGTCTTCGTCCGTCTGGTCATCGCCGATGTACAGCGCGAGCGGCCCGTCGCCGCATTGGGTCAACAGCCGACATACCGCCTTACCCTTGTCGACAAGGGTCGATCGGAGCTCAACCACCTCGTGGCCAAACGTCGTGGCAACTCGGCGCTGGAACTGCCGGACGATCGTGACAACGGCCTCTCGCACCTTGGCCGCGTCTGCACGCGACGCACGGCGATAGTGACAGGCCACGGCAAGCCCTTTGTCCTCAATCAAGATGCCCGGGAGTCCGTCGATTGCTTGCTCGATTTGGCGTTTGACCTCCGGCAGTACCGATCGCACGAAGGGAACACTGTCGGACATTTCGATCGCACCATCCGGAAAGCGGATCTCCAAGCCATGGACGCCGACGTAGTAGATTCCGGCTAGATCGAGAAAGCCGCGGAGGTCAGCGATGGTCCGCCCGGTAATCAGCGCCACCCTCGTACCAGGCAGGCTGGCCAGTGCTTGCAAGCGCACGGCGGTGCCGGGCAACGGCACTGCGCTGGACGGTGTCGGCGCCAAGGGAGCGAGGGTTCCATCGTAGTCGAGGAAGCAAAAGACGCCGCGTGCACTCGAAAGGCGGCGCACGACGTCGGCTTCGCACTCAGGCAGCCAGCGCACGGTCATGGCGACGCCTCCAGAGTCCGGCGTGCCGCGATGCGCCCAAGCTCGCTCACCATCTTGCCGGCCCAGCGATAGATGTTGTTCTGCGCGATCGTCTCCCGCAAGGCCGCCATGCGGGCGCGCCGTTCGACTTCTTCCATGCACAAAGCCTGGTGCAACGCCGCAGCTACTTCATCGATCGCGTAGGGATTGACTCGCAAGGCTTGCTCGAGCTCACGCGCCGATCCCGTGAAGCAGCTCAAAACCAACACGCCATCGCCATCCGGCCGTCCCGCAACGTACTCCTTGGCAACCAGATTCATACCGTCGTGCAACGACGTCACGACGCACACGTCGGCAAGTTGGAAGAAGGCCAGCACTTCGTCAAAGGTCGCCGGAACGTCGCGATAGATGATCGGCGACCATCGGCCTTGGGCGTACTTCCAATTGATCTCCTCGACGAGCGCTTCGATTTCCCGCCCAAGCGCATGATACGTGGGAATCCGCGTGCGGCTCGGCGCGCCGATCTGAACGAAGCGAATCTTGCCAATGTACTCGGGGTGCAGTGCCAGCAGCCTGTCGATTGCTCGCAGCCGTTCCGGAATGCCCTTGGTGTAATCGATCCGATCGACCCCGAATAGAATGCGTTGGTTCGTCAATCCCAACTGGTGCCGCAATCGCGCGGCACGCGTCACCGTACCGGTCGACCGCGCCTGTTCGCTGAGGTCGTCGAGATCGACGCTAATCGGGAACGATCGTACCAGAGTCTGGTGGCCGCCACGCGAGATCGCCGAGGCTTCGGCATCGATTCGAGTCTCCGTGGTGTCGGCAACCGTGTCGATGAAGTTCTGGCAATGCCGGCGGATGTGGAACCCGAGCAGGTCGTTGCCGAGCAAGCCGTCAAGAATCTCTCGACCCCACGGGCAGACGCGGAAGGCTTCCGGATTGGGCCACGGAATATGCCAGAACTGCGCAATCAGGAGCGCCGGGTTTGCCTCCCGAAGGAAGCCCGGCAGCAACGCGAAATGGTAGTCTTGAATCAGCACGACGGTGTCTCGATTGAGCGCTTCATCGAGCACTGCTTCGGCAACTTGCCGGTTGACCCGCGAGTACGCTGCCCAGTCCTCCACAACGAAGGCCGGCCGTTGATAGACGACATGACACAGTGGCCACAGCGCCTCGTTGGCAAAGCCGTAGTAGTACCCATCCTCGTCGGCTTTGCTCAGCCACACACGCCGTAGCGTATACTCGGGGTGCTGTGGGGGCACACCGATGTGGTCATGTTCGTCGACGACGTCGTGATCGGCGTTGCCACTGCCATGCGCGATCCAGGTACCGCCGCAGGTGCGCATGACCGGCTCGAGCGCGGTCACCAACCCGCTGATGGGCCGATCACAGACAATCTCCTCGCCCTCAAGACGGTGGATGTATGGCTCCCGGTTCGATACGACGATGAACCGGCGCTGGCCGAAGACGCGTTCGACAATCTGATGCAGCGTTTCGCTCGTCCAGAAACGCGGACCGTCCGGGGACAGCTCGACCCCTTCGTCCTCGACGCCACCTACTTGCCCCCTGTCCCCTGGCGCATGGTTGACCGGAGAGGCTGCGGACAGCAGTGCGGGTCCGGCGCCGAGGATCTTGCCGAAGCCTGTGGTTGTCCTTCCGCCGTGCGTCGATCCAAGGCCGGTCCAATCGTCGTCCACCGCCGAAACGACCGGTCGTTCGTACCCTGTCGTGGAGCGTCCCATACGACAAATGTTGAGCCGTTTGTCGCGCGAGGAGAAGACACAAATTTTCGCCGGCACGGCAACACTTTCGCACCATGTCCGGGCTTCAGCGTCGACTCAGACCATGGAGCGGAGCCGTGGTGCCACTCGCTGGCACGTGCGATGCACCACGGGTTCCGGCTTCGCCAATTCACTGATGCCAATTCACTGACTTGCTCGCCGTGGCGTGTCCGTGTTAGTCGCGCCTGCGGAGACGATCTTGTGAAGCGTTGGCTCATTCTTGTTCTTTGCACCGCTTTCGTATTGGTTCGCCCAGGATTGGCGGTCGTTCCGGTTGAGAAACCGGGACAAGTCGAACACCTGCCCCAACCGTTCGATGCCCATTGGGCGTGGGTCGGTGACCTGGTTCTCGAACGCATGTCGCTCATCGACCTCGACGACGGACAATTCCTCGGCATGATCAACGGCGGCTACGGCACCATGGCGCCGCTGTTCCCGAAGACGCGCAACGAGATCTACGTCCCCGGGACCTACTACTCGCGCCGCTCGCACGGCGAACGAACCGACGTCGTCGAGATCTACGACGCGCCGACGTTGTCGCTCGTCGGCGAGGTCGTCATCCCTCCAAAACGCTCGACGAGCCGGGTCGCCCAGGCACACGCGGCGCTTTCCGACGACGATCGCTTCATCGCCATCTTCAACTGGACGACGGGCACCTCGCTCAGCATCGTCGACATCGAACAACGCACACTCGTCGGCGAGATCACCACACCCGGCTGCAGTCTCGTCTATTCCGCCGGGCCGCGCCGCTTCTTTTCGATCTGCGGCGATGGCTCGGCGTTCGTGGTCACGATCGACGACAGCGGCCACGAACTCAGCCGCTTGCGGACGAAGCCCTTCTTCGACCCGCGCGCCGATCCGATCACCGAAAAGGGGGTTCGCATCGGCGACAAGTGGGTCTTCGCTTCGTTCGAGGGAGCGGCCCATGTCATCGACGTCTCGGGGCCGGAGATCAAATTCGACGAACCCTGGTCGCTGCTCAGCGATGAAGATCGCGCCGCCTCATGGCGCGTCGGCGGCATGCAGCACCTCGCGGCACACCAGGCCACCAAACGCCTCTACTCCTTGGTGCACCGCGGCGGTCCCGATACGCACAAAGTCGCCGGCGAGGAAGTTTGGGTTTACGACCTCGCCTCGCATCGCCGCCTTGACCGCATCAAGCTGGTGAACCCCGGCATCAGCATCATGGGCTTCCCCATCGATCTCGGCCGCAATTGGGTGTGGCCTTTCAACGAGCTGCCCAATTGGCTGCTCAACACCTTGGCACCGGCCAATGTTCACTTCATCCAAGTGACGCAGGACGACAGGCCGCTGCTGATCACGGCGTCGGAATACACCGGATCACTCGGTTTGTACGACGCCAAGAGAGGGAACTTCCTGCGACGCGTCATGCCGACGGGCTGGACCAGCGACCTGCTCCTGACCCCGTGGGGCGGCCGGGACAATTGACCATGGCCTTCGATCCGGTGCTTCATATTCTCCTGCGGAGCTTCCTGGCGCTTCTCCTGGCGCGAGCCGCGTGGCACAAGCTGCATGACCTGGCCGCCTTCCGCGACGCCCTCGACGCCTATCGGATGCTGCCCGCCCCATTGGTCCGCTTCGCTGCCGTCACCTTGCCGCTCACGGAGGCTGGCATCGCCGTGAGCCTGTGTCTGTCGAATCGCGCTGCGCTTGCCGCCGTCGCCCTGCTTGCCGTCTACACTGCAGGCATCGCCATCAACCTGGCACGTGGTCGTCGTGAAATCGATTGCGGTTGCGGCGTCGCCGATCGGCATCAGAGTCTGAGCTCCGGATTGGTCGCGCGCAACATCGTGCTCATCGCCGCCGCCTCAACCGTTCTCGTGCCCGCAGCGCTGCGGCCGTTGACCTGGATCGACGCGATCACCGTGGGCGCCGGCACTGCGGTTCTGGCGCTGCTCTACAGCGCCGCCGACAACCTGCTGGCAAATTCGACGCGATTGCTGCCGCTACGACGCGAGGCGCAGCATGCTTGAAGCGTTGCTAGTGTCGAATGTCGTCTTGTGGGTTCTCGTGGTCGTGCTGACAGCAGTCGTGCTGGCGTTGGTTCGACAGATCGGCGTGCTCCACGAACGCGTCGCGCCGGCCGGAGCCTTGATGACGCGCAGCGGGCCGCAAGTGGGTGAACCGGCGCCGCACCTCGACCTCGCCGATTGGTCCGGTCGACCGGTCGCTATCGGCGGTAACACCGGCAATCGCCAGGCTACCCTGCTGCTGTTCGTCTCGCCGACCTGCCCGGTGTGCAAGACCATGCTGTCGATCGTCGATTCCGTCATGCAGCGTGAACACACGTGGCTGCGCCTGGTTCTCGCCAGCGACGGGGTACGGGCGGAACACGAGAAGTTCGTACGTGACTTCGGCCTGTCCGAAAAGACGTACATCCTGTCGACGGATCTCGGCGTAGCGTACCAGGTGCCGAAGCTGCCGTACGCCGTGCTCATCGACGCCAATGGCGTGCTGCGCGCCAAGGGTCTGGTGAACACGCGCGAGCATGTCGAGAGTCTTTTCGAGGCGATGGAGCGCGGCGTCGAATCGGTACAGGAGTTCGTGCGCAAGCAGGAAGACGCGCGACGCGTTGCATAGAAGCGGGGATCAACAGCATGAGCAGGATCGATCGATGGTTCACGAACTGGACGCGCAGCGTCGCACGGCGCAGCTCGCGCCGTAGCTTCCTGGCGCAACTAGCGGCGGTCGTCGTCGGTGGATCGACTCTGCCGCTGCTGCCGGTCGCCCGCGCCCAAGGCAACGCGAAGGCGCCGGCCCCCGATGAACCCGACGCCTCGAAGGCGGCTGGCGATCCCGGCGAATGTGACTACTGGCGTCACTGCGCCATCGACGGGTTTCTGTGCAGCTGTTGCGGCGGGACACAGAAGTCGTGTCCCCCCGGAACCGAAATGTCGCCGGTCACCTGGATCGGCACCTGCCACAATCCAGCCGACGGCAAGGACTACATCATTTCCTACAACGACTGCTGCGGCAAACACGTTTGCGGCTTGTGCTACTGCCATCGCAACGAAGGCGACAAGCCCGAATACTTCGCGGCGCGCAGCAACGACATCAACTGGTGCTTCGGCACCAAGAGCATCGTCTACAACTGCTCGACGGCGATCGTTCTGGGCGTGGCGACGGAGAAATGAACGACGGGCGTCGGACGTTCGGTGACGGACGAAGCAACCAGCAGCGGTAAGAGTCTCCCGTGTTACGCCCGTCGCCCGTCGCCCATCGCCCGTCGAAGGTATCCAGTGTTGCGATCACGACGTTGCTCTTCGTCGCAGTTGCGACTGTGCCAGCAAACGCCGACCCGCGCATCGACTACATCCTCAACTGCCAAGGTTGCCATGGGCCGGATGGCGCTGGTGCTCCGGGAGCGGCGCCGTCGTTTCGCGATCACGTCGCGAAGTTTCTGTCCGTGCCCGGAGGACGCGAGTACTTGATACGGGTCCCGGGGGTCACGCAATCGGAGCTCACCGACGCCCGCACCGCCGCGGTGCTGAACTGGCTGGTTCAAGAATTCAGCCCGCAACAGGTGCCCGCCGATTTCAAACCGTACAGCGAAGCCGAGATCGCGCAGCATCGGCAAGCGCCGCTGACCGACGTCGTCGCGGCGCGCGCCGAGCTGCTGCGGGCGATTGACGCGGGTGACGGTGGAAACAGCGGGCGAAAGTAGTTGCTCACGAAACTGCCTACCTACGGCGCTTCGCCGCGCGCCAACCTTGCGTCGATGTCCTCGATGGTCGACGGCAAGTCGGCAACGCTGTCGATGACGTAGTGCGCACCGGCACGCGCCAGCTTGTCGGCGGCGAGGGCGCGGCGCTTGTCGCGTTCGTCACGGCCGAGGGCGGATAGCTCGTCTGCAGTCAGCCCCACCTCGTTGCCGGACAAGGTCACCGCGACCGACCACATGCCGGCATTCAACCCCTCTTCCACGTCGGCCACCGTGTCGCCGACCTTTACACAGGCCTGAACAGGGCCGACATCGAGACGGATCAGATTCAACAGCGCCATCAACGGCGATGGACGTGCGGTGGGAACGTCGCTGGCGCAGACCCAGGCATCGGGGCAAAAGCCTTTGGCGGCGGCGGCGGGGACGAGCACGGCCATCATCTCCGTGACGTATCCGGTGCACGATCCGATCTTGATGTTGCGCCGG
>JACQEN010000004.1 GCA_016200585.1 Deltaproteobacteria bacterium | reverse complement strand
TCGGTGATCGTCGGCAACTGCGGCGTTGGCTTCGCGCCTTGCCGTCCGCAGGATCGCGAGTATCTGATGTTCCTGATGGAGGGCGTCGAAGATATCCCGCAGGCGGCGCTCAAGGCCGGGCTGCGCTGGAACTGGGAAACCTTTCCGGACTACCTGCAAGCGTTGGCGCGCACGCCGCTCGGGCTCAACGTCGGGGCCCATATCAGCCATGCGCCGCTACGCGTGTTCGCCATGGGCGAACGCGGTGCAACCGACGCGGAGCCCAGCGAAGCCGAGCTTGGGACGATGCAACAATGTGTGCGCGAAGCCATGCAGGCGGGTGCACTCGGTTTCGACACCGGCCGCACGACGATGCACCGCACCCCGGCCTGGGATCCGGTTCCGGGTACGTTCGCGCAACCGCGGGAGCTGTCGGCGATCGCATCGGCCCTGCGTGATTTCGGAAGCGGTGTCTTCGAGATGGTGCCGTACGGCGGGGCGGGGGAAGATGCCACAGGCCACGAACGCGAATTCGACTGGATGATTCCGCTGGCTCGTGACAGCCGGCGACCGATCAGTTTGGCGATGATCCAGAACCTGGCGTATCCCGACGTATGGCGTGACATGCTCGATCGCGTTGAACAGGCGAGGTCGCAGGGAGCGCGAATTGTGCCCCAGGTGGCGGTGCGCAGCGTCGGCGTCTTGCTGGGATTCGGGATCGCCCTTTCACCCTTGTCCTTGTTCCCGGCGGCGTTTGATTGGATCGACAAGCCGCTCGACCAGCAACGCGCCGCGTTGCGCGATCCGCGTGTCCGCGCCACGCTCGTCGCCAGCATTGCCGAGACCAGCGGCGATATCCTGGGTGGCATGGCACGCCTGGAGAATGTCTTTCCTCTCGCCAACCGCGGCGTTCTGGCCTACGAGAATCACGCCGAGAACAACGTCGTTGCCATCGGACGGCGCCAGGGCAAACACGCCCTCGAGGTCGTGCTCGACCTGATCGTCGACAGTGACCTGACGAACTTCTTCATCGTTCCGCTGTTCAACAGCGACATCGATGCCGCCGGAGCGATGCTGGTTCATCCGTTGACAACGATTGGTCTCGGCGATTCGGGAGCACATACCAGCCAGACGTCGGATTCCGGTTTCCCGACGTTCACGCTGGGCTATTGGGTCCGCCACCGGAACCTTCTGACGCTCGAACGCGCGGTTCAGAAGCTGACGTCGGATCTCGCGTTGCTCTGGGGCCTGCGGGATCGCGGCATGGTGCGTGCCGGCGCCTATGCCGACCTCAATGTCATCGACTTCGATCGACTCGATCTGCGGTTGCCCGAAGTGCGTCACGACCTTCCCACCGGCGCCGCCCACCTGCACCAAGGCGCTGTCGGTTACGAAGCCACGATCGTCAACGGCGTAGTGCTGATGCGCGAAGGACTGCATACCGGGGCGTTTCCGGGGCGGGTGCTGCGCAATTCGCAGGCTTCCTACTAGGCTGCGGCAGCCGCCGGCGCGATTGCGTCCACGAATGAGGCGAAGGCGGCAGCGAAAGCATCGGGATCCTCCAGAAACGCGCTGTGCCCACCGTTGAAGAGCTGCACGCGGGCGTTGGGGAACGTCTTGATCGCCGCTTGGCTACGGCTCAGCTTGAGGATCTGATCCTGTCGTGCCCAGGCGCAGAGAACCGGACACGTAATTCGCGGCGCCAAGGCACGTTGGTCGGCGTCCGGCTGCGCGAAGCTCGTCCACGCCTGCTGCAACAGCGGTGCGATTTCGTACGCCGCGCCAACAATCCTTTCTCTCTGCCCCCTGGCCGCCTTCCCGGACAGGACCTGCGAATAGTAGAGACGAAACGCCGGCGCGAACCAGCGCGCCCCGCGAGCGCCGGCGGCGAAGAAACGCGCCGAAAGTCGGCAGGCAACACGAGCGACAGCGTCGACGGGCATCAACCCCCCGGAGTTCGCCAACACCAGGCCGCGCACGATCTCCGGACGGGTGGCAGCCAGACGCATTGCAGCCGCGCCACCAATCGAGTTGCCGAGCAAGACCACGTCACGCAGTCCCAAATGAGTCAGCAGACCACCCAACAACTGCGCGTAGCGACCCGCATCGGTCGGTTGAACGTCGGAGCCGGAACGTCCTTGTCCCGGCCAGTCGAGCAGCACAAAGCGAAAGCGGCTGCCCAAACGATCGCGCAGCGGGACGAAGTCGGCGCCGCCGTGCCCGATCGCATGCAGGCAAACGACGGGAGTGCCGGAGCCGCTGTCGGAGTACGCTAGATCGATCTTGTCGATGCGCACTCGTTGAAAAGGAGCGGGGACGCCGCACAGATCACGTCGCTGTTCTTTCATCTCTCCCTCCAGCAGTGATATCGCTATCACCAGCATTATGGTGATGTCAATATCACTATTGTGCAGGATCGGCGCGGCGTGCGCCGTCGGCATGGACGTTTGACGCAATCTGGGTTTAGTGGAGCGTGACGATGCGAAAGAAAGCCTCTTATCATGGCGGGGGCCGCGGCGATGCGCAGGTGACGCGCGAGCGCCTCGTCGACGCCGCGGCGGAGCTCTTCAATACGGTCGGCTATGCCGGCACCGATTCGAACCGGATCGCCCGTGCTGCGGGGTATGCCCCGGCGATGTTCTACAAGCATTTCGAAGACAAGCGCGCGATCTTCCTGGCCGCCTACTCGCGCTGGGTCGCGGTGGAGTGGGAAGGGATACGCGAAGCGAGTGCGCGCGGCGGCAAGGCTACCGCCCGACGCATCACCCGCCGCGTGCTCGAACATCACCGCCGCTGGGCGGTGTTTCGCCGCAGCTTGCGGGCGTTGTCGCTCAATGACGAGAGCGTGCAGCGCTTCCGCATCGCGCAACGTGCTGCCCAGCTCGAAGTTCTGGGGAAGATCTCCGGCACTGTGGGTTCCGCGAATCGCAGCGCTCTGGTGTTTACGCTGCTTGCCTTCGAGCGCCTTTGCGACGCCATCGCCGACGGTGAGGCCGTTGCCCTTGGGGCGCGGGAGGGTGAGCTGGTGCGGTGCCTCGAAGAGCTCGTGGTTGCCGTACGCCAGCCGCGGTGAGGGGGCGACTCGTGCCGCAAGGCATCGGTGCTTATCGGAGAGCTCGGGGTTGAGAACAAGGAGTGAGAGCTCACTCCGGTGGGCGCGGTGACACGATGCCTTTGTCGGCCGGGTGCTTTGGCGTGACGTGCGCGTAAAACTCGGCGAACACTTTGAAGTCGGCGTCGATGTCGCCCGTCGGAATGAATTGCGGCCCGAGCCCGGCGACTTTTCGCTTGTAGTCGACGTATCCCAGTACGATGGGTACGCCAGCGCCGCGGGCGATGTGGTAGAAGCCGGTCTTCCAGTGCGTCGAGTGCTTGCGCGTGCCTTCCGGCGGCACGGCGAGCAGGAAATTCTCGCGTGCGGCGAATTGATCGACGGCTTGCTGCACCATGTTGCGGCGGGCGGAGCGGTCAATCGGAACGCCGCCGAAGTAGCGGACGATCGGGCCGAGCGGAAAGACAAATGCCGCATCCTTCACGAACCACGAAAGTTTGACGCGAAAGATGTACGCCGCGGTGACCAGGACAAAAGCATCCCAGTTCGACGTGTGCGGCGCCGCGATGATCACACAGCGCGGCGGAGTCGGCGCGCTGCCTTCGATCTTCCAACCGGTGAGACGAAACAGCAACTTCGCCAGGCCGTGCATGAACGCACTGACCCGAAAAGGGTTCTCCGCCGCGGCGGCCATCAAAGTCCTTTCGCAAAGTCCCTGAGCCGCTGCGTCAGATGCCGATTTCTTGCGCCAGCTTGGCGCGGTGATGCAGCGGATCACCGAAAAGCAGGCTGCTGCTCTTGGCGCGCTTGAAGTAGAGATGCGCTACGTGCTCCCAGGTGAAGCCCATACCGCCGTGAACCTGGATGTTGTCTGCGGCGGCTTGAAAGTAGGCTTCCGAGCAATACGACTTGGCCATCGCCGCCGCGGCCCCAAGCTCGGCGTCATCGTTCTCGGCGGCACGGAAGATGGCGTGGTAGGCGGCCGACTTGGCGAACTCGGCGCCGACCAGCATGTCGGCGCAACGGTGCTTGATTGCCTGGAACGACCCGATGGCGCGACCGAATTGCAGGCGCGTCTTGGCGTACTCTGTCGCCATCTCCAGGCAGCGCTGCGCCCCACCGGCTTGCTCGGCGGCAAGAGCGGCGATGCCCAGAGTCACGACCTTGTCGATCGTCTTGGTGAGATCGCCGTCTCTGCCGATACGCTGCGCGCGGGCTTTGTCGAAGGTGATGCTTGCCAGCTTGCGGGTGAGATCGAGGGTCGGCAGCAGCTCGCGCCTTACGCCGTCGGCTTCGCCACGAATTTGAAACAACGACACGCCCTCGTTCGTACGCGCGACGACCAGCAAGACGTCGGCGCTGTGGCCGTCGATCACGAACGTTTTCACACCGTCGAGGCGCCAACCATTGCCGTCGGCCGCCGCCTTCATGGCAAGGTCCGCAACCTCCCAACCGCGGTCGGGTTCGTTGAGCGCCAGCGCGGCAATCGTCTTGCCAGCAGCGATGCTCGGCAGGAGCTCGGCCTGTGCGGCATCGTTGGCGGCCAGCAGCAAGGCATTGGTCGCCAGGACGGCGGTGGAAAAGAACGGCGCGCACAGCAACACGCGTCCCATTTCTTCCATCGCGATACCGAGCTCGACAAAACCAAGCCCGGCACCGCCGTGCTGCTCGGGAATGATCAACCCCAACAATCCCAATTGCTCGGCCATCGACGCCCAGACCTGTGGATCGTAGCCGCGCTCGCTGCTCATCTGGCGGCGTATGGCTGCTTCTTGTGATTTGTCTTCGACGAACTTGCGAATCGTTTGGCGCAACTCGTCGTGTTCGGATGTGAATACGAAATCCATTTCTCGTGACCTCTCAGCTGAGGGGAAGGTTGTTACGTTGTTAGGTCGTGGGTTGTCAGGGAATGAAAACGGCTACGCGACACAGCAGCATTGCGGCCAACCAATGCCCATTGTTCATCCACCGCGCGGCACGTCCTTCCACGGAATGCCCTTATCGGTACGAGGCTCGCCGGGGAGGCCGAGGACGCGTTCGCCGAGGATATTGCGCATGACCTCCGACGTGCCGCCTTCGATCGAATTGGCTCGCGACCGCAGGAATTGATATTTCGCCATCAAGGTGCGATCGCGCCGATCTTCGGAGGCAGGACGGCGCAGCTCGTAGCCGGGCTCGTAGACCAGTGAATTCGGGCCCATCACATCGAGGCCGCACTCCCAGATCTTCTTGTAGAGCTCGGCTTGCGCCAGCTTGCCGACCGATCCTTCGGGTCCCGGATTGCCGGAGCGTTGCGCCGAGCGCGCGCGCTGGCTGGTGAGACGCAGCAGCTCGGCGTCGATGTAGAGCTTGGTGAGACGGTCGCGCATGACCGACTCGGCCGCCGCCGATTCGCCCTTGGCGCGGTTGTTCTTCCAAAGCTGCAGCAAGACATTGATCGGCCCACCGCCGCGCTGCTGTGAACCACCGCCGAGGGCGGTGCGCTCATTCATCAGCGTGGTCAGCGCCACCTGCCAACCCTGGCCTTCCTTGCCCAGCATGCGGCTGTGCGGAATGCGTACGTCCTGCAGGAAGACTTCGTTGAACTCGGCCTCGCCGGTGATCTGATAGAGTGGGCGGACATCGACGCCCGGGGCCTGCATGTCGAGCAGGAAGTACGACATGCCTTCATGCTTCGGCAGATCGGGGTTGCTGCGCGCCACCAACAGACCCCACTTCGAGATGTGTGCCAGCGTCGTCCACACCTTCTGGCCGTTGAGCAGCCAGTCGTCGCCGTCGCGTACGGCGCGAGTCGCCAGGCCGGCAACGTCGGAACCGGCGCCGGGCTCGCTGAACAGCTGGCACCAGACTTCTTCACCGGTGAAGCATGGCCGCAACAGCCGCTTCTTCATCTCGTCGCTGCCGTAGGTGAGGACCGTGGCGGCGCCCATGCCGATGCCGATCGGGTTGATGATCAGATCGTCGTAAACCGTCTTGCAGTTCTTGCGCAGCTCGTCGGCGACCGTCACTTGCATCTTGGGGTTCAGCCCCAGTCCCCCGTAGCCGACGGGAAAGTTCACCCACGCCAAGCCGTGGTCAAACTGCGCACCGCGAAAGGTGAACATGTCGACTTTGTCGGGATCGGCTGCCTCGATCAGTTTGCGGACACGTTGCCGCAGCTCGTCTTCGTTCATGGTTGCATACGTGCTCATACCGTCCTCCTGGGCGGTGCCGCGCGACCGGCATTGCACACCGATCACACTCTTCTCGTTCGGAACAGAGCGATCCTAGTCCAGCGCAACTTCCTGGCAAGCACCCTGCCGGAAATAGGCGAGCGCTATGCGGGAGGATGACTGTGCTGTGCCACCGTCAGGCCAACTTCCTGACCGTGCGAGAGCTCGAGGTTGTGGCCGTCGGGGTGGACGATGTAGGCCCAGTAACCGACAGGGTACCCGGAATCGATCGGGCCCATGACCTGCAGACCTTCCTCGTGCGCCGCGACGCAGCGCCGCTCGACTTCGTTGCGGCTGCCGACGCCGACGCCCAGGTGGCAAAACATTCCGCCCAACGAGTGATCGATCATCGGCGCTTGAATCAGCACGACCACGAACGGTCGTGTCAGGTCGCTCAGCCACACGACGGTACTGCCGGTCTGCTCGTCGGTGCGCCGGTGCACGACCTGCATGCCGGCGTAGCGACCGTAGAAGGCGATGCTGCGCTCGATGTCGGTCACGGGAAGCGCAACGTGGGTCGCGCCCATGTCGCTTCGATGCTCCATGGCTTGCTCATTGTCGCGTTTGATCGTCATGCGAGCGTTCTACTCCCAAACCGGAGCAAGTGCAGCCGCACCGGTTGTCAGCATCGATCTTGGTCGCGTTGTGTGTTCACACATATTCCCGAATTCCCCCTCTCTTTCCAAGAGAGGGGGTAAGGGGTGAGTTCGCCCAGGTGGAAACCAATTCGCCGGCGCGCATCTCCTGCTATTGGACTTCACCCTCTGAGTTGCCGAACGGGCAGTCACCGTGTTATTCGCGGCGCCCTGTGCGCCGGCGCGCGCGCCGCCAAATTCCATGAACCACAACGACAACGCACCACTTCTGCTTACGCCCGGACCGCTGACGACCGCGGTCACAACACGCGAGGCCATGCTGCGCGATTGGGGTTCGCGCGATCAAGTGTTCCTGGAGCTCAACGCTCGTGTCCGCCAACGCGTCGTCGAGATTGCCGGCGGCGTTGGGACGCATGTTTGTGTACCGGTGCAGGGCAGCGGGACGTTTGCCGTCGAGGCGGCCATTGGGACGCTTATGCCGCGTCGCGGCAAGCTGCTGGTCTTGGTGAACGGTGCCTACGGCCGCCGCATGGCGCAGATCTGCAACGTCGCAGGCATCGACTGTGTGACGCACGAATGGCCGGAGCTCGAACCGGTCGACGCCGCGACGACGGCTGAGCTGCTCGATGCCGATCCGCGCATCAGTCATGTCGCCGTCGTTCACTGTGAGACCACCACCGGCCTCTTGAATCCTGTGGAAGAGGTCGCTGCCGCAGTTGCTCAACGCGGCCGTGGCCTGCTGATCGACGCCATGAGCGCCTTCGGCGCCATCGACTTGAGCGCTCGCAACGTTCGCTACGACGCACTCATGGCTTCGAGCAACAAGTGCATCGAGGGCACGCCCGGTGTCGGCTTTGCGATCCTGCGCACCAAGGTGCTCAAACAGTGCGAGGGCAACGCCCGCTCGTTGAGTCTCGATCTCTACGATCAGTGGCGCGGCTTCGAAAAGAACAATCAATGGCGTTTCACGCCGCCGACGCACGTGCTGGCTGCTTTCGATCGAGCCCTCGCCGATCACGCCGCCGAGGGCGGAGTGGCCGGACGCGGTGCGCGCTACCGCCAGAATTGCAAGATCCTCGTCGACGGTATGCGGCAGATGGGATTCAAGACCGCTCTGCCCGACGAGCTCCAGGCGCCGATCATCGTCACCTTCCTCCTGCCGCGCGACAAAGAGTTCGAATTCCATCGCTTCTACGAGCAGCTCGCGCGCCGCGGCTTTCTGATCTACCCGGGCAAGCTGACAAAGGGCGACACCTTCCGCATCGGCTGCATCGGTCAGGTGTATCCCGACGATATGCGCCGCGCTCTCACCGCGGTGCGCCAGGCGCTCGACGAGCTGGGCGTCAAGGACTGTGCTCCGTGAGAGCCGGCTTCCGACGCCCCTACACCGGGAAGGTGCGCGCCGTCATCTTCGATTGGGCGGGCACGGTCGTCGACCACGGATGCTGCGCTCCCGCCGGCGTTTTTGTGCAGACGTTTGCCGAGCACGGCCTCGACATCACGATCGAACAAGCACGCGGCCCGATGGGCGTGCACAAGCGCGAGCACGTTCGTCTTCTGCTTGGTCTCGATGCGGTGCGGCAACAGTTCGAAAAACGACACCGGCGACCCGCGGGCGAGGCCGATATCGATGCCATCTACAC
>JACQEN010000314.1 GCA_016200585.1 Deltaproteobacteria bacterium | reverse complement strand
GGGGTCGGCAATCAACCGATCGACGCCGAGCTTCACCGCCTTGCTACGAGGTCGTCTCATCATGCGTCAAATCCGGTTACAGCCAGCGGCCGCGTTGTTCACGGCCTGAACACCCGACGGAGCGTGTGCTGCGGATACCGTCCGCATGGCGACCACGGTGACGGAGGCGATCGATAAGAGGCTGTATCGGCGCCGCAACATTCTTCTCGTATCGCCGTGAATGTGAGACGTGTCCAGGGCCAGCCTACGAGCCTGGAATCTGCAGGGCGAACGCGTCGGCGTGATGGAAGTCGGGTTTGCCCGGTGCGTGTTGCACGGCCCAGTAGGACAGTGACCCGTCGACGTCTTCGATCACCGCCGCAAGGGCCAATCGCAGACCGGCCGTGCGGTACTCCTCCGCCAGGCGACTGAGGTCGATCCGCGCCTCGAGCTGCAGGCGTTTCTCCTGCTGAGTCGTCGAAATGATCGGCGGCGCGAGGTCTTCAGGAAGCGCAACGATCTCGCGGTAGCGCAGAAAGGAAAATACGGCCCACTCGCCCGACGGTGACAGATTGATCTCATGGTAGGCGGTGGAGCCGTCACGGCGGACGAAAGCTTCGAAGCAAGTGTGCTCCCACAAGCCGACCTTCACGCGCGACTCGGTCGGCCGCGGGATGCGGATCCGTTCGAAATCGCCGGCGAGACGGAAGCTCAGGGTCAAGTCGTGCGCCACGAGCTGTGCCGACGCAACGACGCTGCGAACGATACGCGTCGGCGTCGAAGGATGACAAGAGAGCTCAATTGGCAACACGCTTGGCGCTCCGCGGTCTCAGTGGATGCGAAATTCCTCGGCGCACGCGTCTTCGGGATCGAGCTGAAGGGTCGCATGGCTGATACCGAATTGATCGCGCAGACGCACTTGAGCGGTGTCTAGAATCGTGCGCGCTTGCCGTTCACCGGCGATCACGAGATGGGCGCTTAGCAGATACCTGCCCGACGTCAGGGTCCAAACGTGCAGGTCGTGAACCTCGGAGACCCCCCCGATTTCAAGGAGGGAACGCTCTACATCGCCGAGGACCAGCTCGCGCGGTGTGCCTTGCATGAGGATGTCGACCGCCTCGCGCACGATTCCCCACGAGCTGTACAGGATGAGCAGGCCGATGGCGACGCTTACCATCGGGTCGGCCGGATACCATCCGGTCGTATACATGATCACGCCGGCGGTCACCGCGCCGACGGAGCCGAGGGCGTCGCCGAGAACGTGGACGAACGCTGCGCGCACGTTCAGGCTTTCGTCGTGCGAGCCGTGCAGGACCCACAAGCTGGCGATGTTCACCGCCAGACCCACCACGGCAATGACGATCATTCCGCCGCTTCGAACCGCTGGCGGGTCGAGCAGGCGCCGATAGGCTTCGTGAAAGATCAAACCAACGATCAACCAAAGCCCCAGGCCATTGACGAAGGCGGCGAGAATTTCGACGCGGTGGTAGCCGAATGTCTTGCTGGCGGTCGGTGGTCGTTGCGACAGATACAAAGCAAAAAGGCTGACGCCCAGGGCCGCGACGTCGGCGAACATGTGCCCGGCATCGGAAAGCAGCGCCAGGCTGTTGGTGAGCACGCCGCCGACGAGCTCGACGATGCAGAATCCGCCGGTGATGATGAGCGTGATCGCCAGATCACGCCGGTTCCGCGCAAGGTCGCGCCGCTGGTTCTCCACTCGCCGTTCGCGGCCCACTTCAGGGTTTCTTGAGCTGCGCCTTCCAATCCAGCACGCGCGCCTTTGCCGCCCATGATTCGGCTTCAGGCACGTTGCCGGCACGTTGATAGATGCGGGATACATTCGTGTAGCCCAGTTGCTCGTCGGGAGTGAGCTCGACGACCTTCTTGGCTGCGGCGATTGCTTCCTCCCATTGCTCCTTGTCGGCCAATGCCATCGACAGGCCTTCCCAGGCATCGGCGAAGGTCTCGTCGACGGCCAGCGCCTGGCGATACTTGGCGACGGCGCCATCGAGGTCACCTTCCGCGACGCAATCGACGGCCTGATCGAACAACTCTTCACTGGTCGCCATTGCGACTATCTAGGCACAAGCACACGGCTGGCTCAACTGGCCGGAAGCGGGACGCAGCGTGTTTGTCGTTTTCCAGAAAGAAGCTGCTGCGCCTCTTTTCCTGGAGGCAGTCGGCGCGTGGTGCCGGGCGCTCACGCCAGGATTCGGGCAATCTCGGCGGGCAGGTTGCTGAACTGGAATGTTCCCTTCACCAGCAGCTCGCGCACCGTGCTGGCGAAGAACGCTTCTTCCCGTGCCGGTGCTTTGTCGAGCAACAGCAGCATCGGCAGGCCCGTGGTTGAATCCTGACCGCGAATGCCGGCGACAGCACGAGCGATTGCCGTCGTGTTCGGCGACAAGTGCAGCACCGCAGCCTCCGGCGCGACAATCGTCGTGTACTCGAGCGCCTGCTTGCCGTCGAGGACGATGGAGGTCGAAATATTGGCTTTGGCGAGCGGATCGCGCAGCTTGCCCATACCGTCGATGTCGGCGCTCACTGCCAGCAGGCGTTTGAGCTTGGGGCAAAGCCGGTCGAGCTTGCTGATCAAGTCGGTTGGCGCCATGGGCCAGAAATCGAAATCGGCGCGTCCGAAGCAAAAGCCCTTTTGACCCTCCGGCGGCATCAGATAGGCCAGGATCGGCATCGCCTTGGTTGCTTCGGACTCGCGCAACGCTTTGAGCGTGCGCCAGGCTTGCGGACCGGCGGCGAGATTGATCATCACGCAGCCGACGGTCCGTTGCGCCAAGTCTTCCACCGACTTTTCCACCGGCGGCGCCAGGGTCGTCTCGAAACCGGCGCTGCGTAGCGCTGCCGAAGCTTCGTCGCCGCGCTTTCCGGAGTCGAGCAGAACCAACTCGCGCACCGCTTCGGCAGCGACGCTGTGGCTCGGTTCGTCCATCGGCGCGGGGCCGTCACCGGAGTCGGAGACGGCGTCGAGCGCTTCGCTCAATGGGGCGGAGCGCTCGATGACGAGGACCGCTTCCGACCCCAGATCGGGACCGGACGAGGCAGTGCTGCGGCGCTCTTCGCGGACGTGCAAGATGAGGTCGGACGCCAACTCGACGTCGCGTTCGGTGGTCAGCATTTGTGCGGCCTGCTCGGCCGCTCGCACCGCGTCTTCGAGCCGTCGCCGATCCGCCGCGGAGGCTTCGATGGCGGCGTCCCGCTGTTGCAGCTGCGCCGTCATTTCTTCGAGCCGGCGTTGGGTTTCGCCCAGCTCGTGCACGAGATCCTGGCTTTCCTGTTCCAGATGCAGGCGCTCGTCGCGCACTTTCTCGAGCTCGCTGCGCAGATCGGTGAGGCTAGAGCGATGCGTCTCCAGTTCGCTTTGCTGCTGCGATTGCAAGGCTTCGATGCGTTTGCGCTCTTCGGTGAACTGTTGCAGCTTTTCGCGCAGGCGCGCCTGCTCGCCTTCCGTCGCTCGCACCAACTCATCGCGCATCGCGTTGGCGGCTTGCAGCTCTTCGGTCAGTGCCGAACGTTGGCGTTCGACGCGTGCCGCTTCGCCGCGGGTAGCCGCCAGCTGCTGCTCCATTTCAGCGATGCGCTTGCTGAGCTCGCTGGCATGGTCGGCGATCGCGCCGCTTTCGGCGCCACGGGCTCGCCAGGAGTCGAGCTCGGCACGCGTTTGCGCCAGCTCGGCATCGGCAGCCGCGCGTCGGTTTTCGACGGCGGCAAGTTGCTGCTCCAGCACCTGACTGCGTTCGTGGAACGCCGCCAGCTCGGCGAGCGTCGTTTCTTCGCGTGTCGAGCGCAACCGCAGCTCTTGTTCGGCACGCTCGAGGCGTTCGCTGAGTTGCTGCCGGCCGCCGTTGAGCTCGGCGACTTGCTTGCGCAGCTCGTCGGCGGTCGTTTGCAGCTGGCCGACCGATGCCGCGTGTGCTCCAGCGAGATCGCGGGTGCGTTGCTGATGCTCGACCAGGGCCGCCTGGGCCATCGCCTTTTCGTGCTCCAAGGCGCGTAGCTGCGTGCGCGTCGCCTGCAGCTGCTGAGCGAGTGCCTGAGCCTCTTCGCCGCGCGTCGAGACAACCTCACTGAGCTCGCGTTCGATGCGCTCGCGATCGCTACGCAAGGCATCGACCTCCGCGATGGCGCCGGCCAGTTGGGCGGCGATGGCTGCCACCTCGGAGCGTGCCACGGCACTGGACTGTTGCGTCGCAGCCTGCGTTTGCCGGTCCGCTTCGTGTTCTTGCACCAGGGTGTTGATCTGCGACTCGCGGTCAACGAGCTCCGCGCGCAGCGCCTCGATCTCGTCGGCGAGCTGGTCACTGCCTTCGCGGGCGGTCGTCAGCTCGGTGCGCAGCGCCTCTTCGAGTTGCCGACGGCCGTTACGTTCTTGGTCGAGGGCGCGCTGCATCGCTTCCATTTCAGCCAGGGCAGCGGCGCGGGCGGCAGCCGCTTCCGACGCACCCTCGCTCACGGCATCCGTCGACGCCAATAGTGTTTCCAGCTCGATCTGCGTTGAATTTGCCTGCTCACGCCAGCGATCGCGCTCCGCCTCGGCGGCGGCGCGTTCGAGAGCGCTGCGCCCTTGCAGTGCCTCGAACGCCTCCTGACTGGCGCGCAGTTGGCTAGCCAGCTTGGTGATCTGAGCCGACAAGCGAGAACGGTCACCACTGGCGGCATCGATGGCGGCTTCGCGCTGGCGCGTCTGTGTGCCCAGTTCTTCCAGGCGACGATGTGCTTCACCCAATTGGTGTGCGAGGTCATTGCCACGCGCATCGGCGTCGGCTCGCTCACTACGCAGCTGATCGACGTTTGTCTGAAGCTCGGCGAGCGTAGCGCGTTGGGCTTCCACTGCCGCGGAGCGCTCGATGTGCAACGACTCCACGCGCCGGCGCTCTTCCGTCAGCCGGTCGACGGCATCGCGCAACGTTGCCAGCTTGCGATCGGCAAGGACTTCGTTCTGCGCTTGCAGCCGCCGCGCCGCCTCGAGCTCTTCGGCGATGGTCGCACGCTGGCGTTCGGCTTGCGCAGCTTCACCGCGGACCGCCGCCAACTGCTGCTCGAGCTCGACCACCCGGGTGCCGAGGTCGCTGGCTTGGTTTGCCAGGACGCCGCGGTCGGCGATCTGCTGGCGAAGCTTTTCGACCTCTGAACGCGATTGCGACAGCTCTTGCTGGGCCGCGCTGTGGCGCTCGTCCGCGGCTTCGAGCGCCGCTTCGAGCTGAGCCAGTCGTTCGGCGAGAGCCGCGGCACGGCGGCCCTCGTCGGCCGCGGTGTTGGAGCGTTCGCCGGCGATCTGCTCGGCGCGCTGCAGGCGTTGATCGAGCTCGGCGCGCGTCGAGGCTAGATCCGTCAGTTGGGCGCGCAGCGTTGCCGCCTCGCCTTCGAGCTGCTCGATCTTGACCGCATTGGCGCCGTCCACGGACTGCCGCCGGCCCTGCTCTTCCAGCAGCGTCGCTTGCAACGCCTCACGCGCCTGCTCGAGCTCGCGGATCTGCGCGCGTGCGGTCTGCAACTGTTCCGCCAACTGCTGCGCTTCCTCGCCATGCGCGGCGGCAATCCGGCTCTCGATGCGTGCAGCGTTCTCTCGCGTTTCGTCGAGCGCCGATTGTGTGTCGCGCAGATCCTTCTTCAGGTGTTGGACCTGCTCGACGAGCTGGGCGCGTGACTGAACCGCCGCGGCTAGCGCGCCGTCCCGTTGCTGCAAGGTACCGTTGAGATCGTCGAGCAGCCGCGCGGCGTGTTGTTCGTTTTCGAGGGCGCGAGCACGATCGGCATGCGCTTGTTCGAGCGCTGCTCGCAGCTCGATATGCGCGGCGTGACGCGCTTCGAGCTCGCCGCGCAGCGTCGAGGCTTCCGCTTCCAGGCGGTGTCGTTCCTCCAGCAGCTGTTGTTCGTTCTGCTGCCACGCTTCGCGCTGGCGCGTGACCGCGACGGTGGCCTCGCTCTGTTGGCGGCGTACGGCTTCCAGCTCTTCGATCAGGGCCGCCGACTGGCGTTCGGCGCGAGCCGCTTCGCCGCGCATCGCCGCCAGCTGCTGCTCGAGGTCGACAACTTGATGCCCGAGCTCGGTTGCCTGGTGGGCGAGCACGCCGCGATCGGCGCTCTCTTGTCGCAGAGATTCGAGCTCGCGCTGCAAGGCGGAAATCTGATCGTCGCGTTCGCCGAGGGTTCGGGTGCGGTCGTCGACGTCGTTGCGCAGGACGGTGACGGCGGCGTTGAGACGTTCGACCTCGGTTCGTGCCACGGTGAGATCGGTGCGCAACGTGCGCTCGGTCTCGGCGCGGGCGGTACGTTCGGTTTCGAGACTGCGGCGGATCGCTGCGTGTCCGGCTGCCGACGCGTCGCGGTCCGCTTCCGCCTGGGTCAACGATTGGCGTAGCTGGTCGGCAAGAACGGCCAGGCGATCGCGATCCTCTTGCGTCGCTTGCAGCTCGGCGGTCGCGGCGTCGCGTGCGACCATCGTGCTGCGCCACTCGCGTTCCAAGCCGACGACGGCTTCGGTACGCTGTGTCAGCTCCGTCTGGGCCGCGGCGAGTTGCTCCTCCCAGCCGTTGCGTTGCGCTTCGAAGGTGGCGCGTTCTTGATTGGCGCGCGCGGCATTGCGTTCAAGGGTTTCCTGTGCGTTGCGCAGTTGGCCGGTCAGGGTCGCCAACTCGGCCGCCAAGCGTTCACGCTCGACCGCCCCGTCCGCAAGTGTGGCCTCGTGCAACCCTAGCTGTTCGGCAAGCTCGTCGCTGCGGCGTTGGCTTTCGGCGAGACGTCGGGTGAGGTCGCGACCTTCCTCGCCACCGCGTTGCAAACGTTCGCTCAAGAGGCTGCGTTCGCTGCTGAGGGCTTGTGACTGGCGTTGCAGCTCGGCAAGCTCGGCTTGCAGTTGGCCGATGGTGGTTGCGTTGGCGACCTCGGCTTGCGCGCTGCGCTGGCGTAGCTCGGCCAGGGATGCGCGCAGTGTCGTCCGCTCTTCGGTGAG